>JAHECM010000062.1 GCA_024641725.1 Limnohabitans sp.
TGTGCCGGTGCACCGGTTACCAAAACATCGTCAAAGCGGTGCTGCAAGGCGCTGCGGCCACGGCCTGAGCCTTTTCACCAGGATTGCACAGCATGTACGCATTTGTTTATGAAAAACCCGCCAGCTTGGCGCACGCCGTGTCCCAACTCGAGGCCGGGGCACAAGCCCTGGCCGGTGGGCAGACCCTGATCGCCTCGCTCAAACAGCGCTTGGCCAATCCCGAAAAGCTGGTCGACTTGGCCGGTGTGGCCGAGCTGTCGGGCATTTGCCGTGACGGCGAGCAGTTGGTGATCGGGGCCATGACGCGCCACGCCACGGTGGCCACCAGCCCCGAGGTGCTGCAGGCGATACCGGCGCTGGCGGCGCTGGCCGGTGGCATTGGCGACCGCCAAGTGCGTGCCATGGGCACCCTCGGTGGTTCGGTGGCCAACAACGATCCGGCGGCCTGCTACCCCAGTGCGCTGCTGGCCTTGGGGGCCACGGTGCACACCAACCGCCGCAAGTTGGCGGCTGACGACTTTTTCCAAGGCATTTACAGCACCGCGTTGGAGCCGGGTGAGCTCATCACTGCCATCGCCTTTCCGATTCCCAAACGTGCGGCCTATGCCAAGTTTCGCCAGCCAGCCTCGCGCTTTGCTTTGGTGGGCGTGTTTGTGGCGCAGATGCAAAGCGGCGCGCGTGTGGCCATCACCGGCGCAGGCAACGGGGTGTTCCGCCATCCCGGACTGGAGGCTGCGCTGACCGCCAGCTTCACGCCCGAGGCGGTACAGTCGGTGGCGATTGACGCTGGCGAATTGAACGACGACCTGCACGCCAGTGCCGCTTACCGCGCACAGCTGATCCGGATTCAGACCCAGCGCGCGGTCAGCCAAGCCAATGCTTGACGCCCAGCGCGACGCCACAAGCTCTATCGACGCATTGGCCCAAGCTTTGGCGAGCGTGGGCTACCACGCTCCGCGTGCGCTGGTCACTTCGGTGTTCTTGGCCCTGCGCTTGGCGCGTCCTTTGTTGCTGGAGGGTGAGCCCGGTGTGGGCAAGACCGAGCTGGCCAAAGCCTTGTCCAAAGTGCTGGGGCGGCCGCTGATTCGCTTGCAGTGCTACGACGGCATGGAGCAGCGCGAAGCTTTGTACGAGTGGAACCATACCGCCCAGCTGCTGCACATGCGTGCCGCGCAAAACCAAAGCAGCGCCGACGACTTGGAGCGCGAGGTGTACCAAGCCCGTTACCTGATCCGTCGCCCTTTGCTGCAGGCGCTGCAAACACCCGCGCCGGGGGCGCTGCTGTTGATCGACGAGGTGGACCGCGCTGACGAGCCCTTTGAGGCTTTTTTGCTTGAATACCTGGGCGAATACCAAGTCACCATTCCCGAGCTGGGCACCGTCAGCGCCAGCGCAACGCCCTTCACCTTGCTCACCAGCAACCGCACGCGGGACCTGAATGACGCCGTCAAGCGCCGTTGCCTTTACCAGTGGCTGGATTACCCCGAGCGCGAGCGCGAGTTGGCCATTGTGCGCAGCCAAGTGCCCGAGGCCAGTGAACGCTTGTCGGGGCAAGTCACCGATTTCGTGTCGCAGCTGCGCGCCGAACCCATGGCCCAGGTCTTTGCGCGCACGCCGGGGATTGCTGAAAGCGTGGAATGGGCCAAGGCTTTGGTGGCGCTGGACAGCCAGGCGCTCGATCCCGAGGTGGTGCAAAGCACCGCCGGTGTGCTGTTCAAGCAGCGCGAAGACGTGGCGGCGCTGCTGCCATTGATCGACCAGCTGATCGGGCCGCAGGCGTCCTGAGTGCCATGCCGCTTGGAGATGCGCAACGCGGCCAACTGAGCGAGCACATCGTCGGCTTTGGACGCACCCTGCGCCGCGCGGGCTTGCCCATGGACAGCGCCCGCATCGCACTGGCCTTGCAAGCGGCCGAGTGCGTGGGGCTGGGCTCGCGCCTTGACCTGCGCCATGCGCTGCGCGCCGTCATGGTCAGCCGTCACAACGACGTGGCGGTATTTGATGCGCTGTTTGACGCCTGCTTTCGCCACCCCGGTGGCGCACAAGCACTGCTGGCGCAAGCGTTGGCCCAGGCCGCTCAGGCTGATCAGGCCGATCAGACCCGCGGGCTTGCCCGTGCGCGGGCGCAAGAGGCGCTCAGCGCCCCTCAAGCCCCGCCCAATCGGGCGCGGCGCGAGTCCGATGCGGCTTTGGACGCGGCCATGAGCGCCAATGCGCTGCAGCGTTTGCGTCAAGCCGACTTTGCCAGCCTGAACGCCAGCGAATACCGGTTGGTGGAGTCCTTGGCGCGCGGCACCGCTTTGCCGCTGCCCCGTTTGCCGGGTCGCCGCACCCGAGCAGGGTGGCGCGGTCACGCGCTGCACTGGGGCAAGACATTGGCGTTGGCGCGTCGCCATGAGGGCGAGGTGCTGCTTGTGCCGCGTCGCCAGCGCAGGCTGCAAACCCTGCCGCTCGTGATCTTGACCGATGTGTCTGGCTCCATGGAGCGTTATGCCCGACTGCTGCTGGCGTTTTTGCACCGGGCCACACGCGGCCAGCGCCGCGCCGCCTATGCCTTTGGAACGGGCCTGACCGACCTGAACCCGGCTTTTCGGCTGCGCGACACGGACCACATGCTGGCCGCCGCCAGCCTGGCGATCCAGGACTTTGCCGGAGGCACCCGTCTGGGCGAGTCCTTGACCCGGTTGCGCCAGGGCCATGCCCGCCAACTGGTGGGGCGGCGCAGCGTGGTGCTGCTCATCAGCGATGGGCTGGACACAGGGGATCCGGACCAGCTCGAACAAGAATTGATTTGGCTGCGCCAGCACAGTCGCCGCGTTTTGTGGCTCAATCCCCTGTTGCGCTTTGAGGGCTATGCCCCACTGGCCACCGGGGCCAAGGTGTTGCACCGCCATGCGCACGGCATGCTGGCGGTGCACAACCTGAGCAAGCTGGAAGACTTAGCCAGCGCCATGGCCGCCTTGCTGCGGCGGGCTTGAGCCCATTTTTTGAACACATACACGGAGATTTTCGATGGACATGCAAGGACAACGCTCACTGGCCGTCAGCCAAGACCGGGTCTGGGCGGCGCTGAACAACCCCGACATCCTGCGCGCCTGCGTGCCAGGTTGCGAAAAGTTTGAAGCCAGTGGTGACAACGGCTACGCCGTGACGACGGCGCTCAAAATTGGCCCCGTCTCTGCCCGCTTCACCGGCAAGGTGCAGCTCAGTGACATCGTGGCGCCCGAGTCGTACAAGCTCAATTTTGACGCGCAAGGCGGCGTGGCCGGTTTTGGCAAAGGGCAGTCACAGGTGCGCTTGGTGCCCACGCCCGAGGGCTGCGAGCTGCATTACACCGTCACGGCTTCGGTGGGCGGCAAATTGGCTCAAATGGGGCAGCGGCTGATCGACGGCGTCTCCAAAAGCTTGGCCGACGACTTCTTTAAGCGCTTTGAGTCGGAGCTGCTGCAACTGCACCCGGTGGCCGAAGTGGCCGATCCAGCGGCCAGCAACGTTGATGTGCCCAATGCAGCCAACTCAGACAAGGCAGCCGTGCCTGTGTGGCTGTGGGCGGTGGGCGCGGTGGCGTTGGTCGCCCTGGGTTTTGTGTTGGCGCGTTGAGATTGCACGCAGCGCTTGCATGGCGCTGCGTACAGTTGCGTACAGTTGCGTAGTTCAACTGCCTGGGAGTGAGTGCTTAGTCGGGGTTGAGCAATGCCCAAACACGCGACGGTGACAGCGGCATCTGAAGGTGAGGGGCTTGGGCTGCATGCCCATGCCTCGCCAAAGCGTCGGCCACGGCGTTGACCACGGCCGGTGTGGCCCCGATGGTGCCCAGCTCGCCCACGCCTTTGACCCCCAGCACATTGTTCTTGCAGGGCACGCTCTGGTCCATTTCGGTCACAAACATGCCGGGCAAGATGTCGGCGTGTGGCACGGCGTAGTCCATCAAGCTGCCCGTGACCAGTTGGCCTGACTCCCGCTCGTACACCACCTGCTCGCTCAACGCTTGGCCGATGCCTTGCACGGCCCCGCCGTCAAGCTGGCCGCGCACGATCATGGGGTTGACGACTCGGCCGACATCGTTGGCCGAAGCGTAGCTGGCCACTTGGATGTGGCCCGTGGCGGGGTCCAATTCGATTTCGCACACATGGCAACCGTTGGGCCAAGTGGGGCCGCTGGCCGCGGTGGTGGAGTCCAGCTCAATGCGCTGCTCGGGTTGGCGCTGCGCGATCTCGCCCAGTGTGATTTGCAGGTCGGTGCCAGCCACTTTGAAACGGCCCGTGTCGTATTGCAAATCGGCCACCGAGGCTTCCAGCGCCTGGGCGGCGAGTGCTTTGGCTTTGTCGAGCGCTTGGGCCGCACCCACACGCACGGCAGAGCCGCCGGTGAAGAGCGAGCGAGAACCGGCGCTGCCAAAGCCGTTGCCTCGGTCGGTGTCGCCCAGCACCACACGCACCTGGGACAGCGGCACATCAAACACGTCCACCACCAACTGCGCCAGGCTGGTCGCAATGCCTTGGCCCATCGCATTGATGGCGCTGAAAACCTCGATCACGCCATCGGCCATCACGCGGACATTGACGTTTTCTTCCAGCGCATTGCCCCCCGTCCACTCCAAAAAGGTGGCGATCCCTTGCCCACGCCAAAGTCCGCGTGCGGCTGACTCCGAGGCGCGCTGGGCAAATCCACTCCAGTCGGCCAAGGCCACGCCCTGGTCCATCAAAGACTCGAACGCCCCTGTGTCGTAGGTTTGGCCCATGGGGTTTTTGTAGGGCATTTGCTCAGATCGGATGAAATTGCGCCGCCGCAAGGCCAGCCGGTCCATGCCGATTTGGCGCGCCGCCTCGTCCATCAAGCGCTCGATGTTGTAGATGGCTTCTGGGCGGCCAGCGCCACGGTAAGCGCCCGTCGGGGGGGTGTGCGTGAGCACCGCTGTGTAATGGAAATCGATGAGCGGGATGTCGTACACGCTGGTCTGCACCCAAGGGCCGATCAAGACCTGAATGGCCACGCCCGTCATGCTGGGGTAGGCCCCTGCATTGGCCAGGTTTCGGATGCGGAGCGCCAAAATGCGGCCGCTGGCGTCGAGCGCCAACTCGGCATGCGAGAGCACGTCGCGGCCATGGGCGCTGGTCAAAAACTCTTCGCTGCGATCGGCAGCCCATTTGACGGGCCGCTGCAGCCGGTGTGCACAAAATGCGGTGACGATGTCCTCTGGGTAAGCGCCCGTCTTCATGCCAAAGCCGCCGCCCACATCGCCCACGATGACGCGCACCTGTTCGGTGGGAATGCCCAGCAAGTCACACACTTGTGTGCGAATGCCGGTGGGCATCTGCGAGCTCATGCGCACCGTGAGGCGACCGGCTTCGGGGTAAGCCAGAACGCAGCGTGGCTCAATGGTCAGAGCCACCAGGCGCTGGTGCGTCAAGTCCAGTTTCACCACATGGGCCGCTTGCGCAAAAGCCTGCGCTGCATCGTCGGCTTTGCCGTAGCGGGTTTCTGCCACCCGGTTGTCTGGGCTGTCGCTCACCAAGGGCGCACCGTCTGCCAGCGCGTCTTCCATGTTCACGGCGCAGGCGAGCGGGTCAAAGTCCACCATCACCGCTTCGGCGGCGTCACGCGCTTGTTGCTCTGTGTCGGCCACCACGGCCGCCACGGCTTCTCCCACATAGCGAACATGCTCTGTGGCCAAAATGAACCGGCTCGGTGACGCGGGTGGGCTGCCATCGGCACGTGTGAAGTTGACGGGCCTGGGCATGGGCTTGACGCCCTGGGCCAGCAAGTCGGCACCCGTAAAAACGGCGTGCACGCCGGGCATGGCCACAGCAGCGGTGGTGTCGATCGAAACAATCCGCGCATGCGGGTAGGGCGAGCGCACAAAGTAAAGCCGCGCTTGCCCGGGCAGGCTCACGTCGTCGGTGTAAACACCAGCACCTTTGAGCAAGGGCTCATCTTCTTGTCGCAGCACTGCTTGGCCACTGCCAAAGCGTAAATTGTCTGGGTTCACGGTGTTTCCTCAAGCCAACAAGACGGAGCGGACAGTGTATCGGCCTG
>JAHECM010000065.1:0-3477 GCA_024641725.1 Limnohabitans sp.
GAAGTTCTTGCACGCCGCCCAGGCCGCAGGCCTGGCGGTGGACTCGAACATCCACCCCTTGAAAGGGCGTGACGGCGAAGCACTGGCCATGGACGTGGTGCTGGACGGCGCACCCGACGCCAAAGAGCTGCTGGTCATCAGCAGCGCCTGCCACGGCGTGGAGGGCTATTGCGGCTCGGGCGTGCAGGTCCACGCCTTGCAAAACAGCGCCTGGCGCGACGCGGCTCGGGCCAAGGGTGTAGCGGTGCTCTACATCCACGCGCTCAACCCGCATGGCTTCTCGCATGTGCGGCGCGTGACCCACGAAAACGTGGACATCAACCGCAACTTTCAAGACTTCACGAAGCCACTGCCCGCCAATGAGGCCTACAAAGAGATTCAACCGCTCTTGCTGCCCGAAGTCTGGCCCCCCGATGCGGCCAATGCCGAGGCCACGGGCCAGTACATTGCCGAGCGCGGCATGAAGGTGTTTCAGGCGGCGATCACCAAAGGCCAGCACGAATTTCCTGACGGTCTGTTCTTTGGCGGTCAAGCCCCCACGTGGAGCAACCTGACGGTGCGCAAGGTGCTGCAAAAGTACGGCCAGCGCTGCCAAAAGCTCGCATGGATCGACCTGCACACGGGTCTGGGTCCGAGCGGCGTGGGTGAGCGCATTTTTGCCTGCGCCGACGACGCAGCGGCCTACACCCGGGCCAAAGCCTGGTGGGGCACAGGCATCACCTCGATTTATGACGGCTCGTCCACCTCGGCCTTTCTCACGGGCCTGATGTGGATGTCGGCCTACCAAGAGTGTCCGCAGGCCGAATACACCGGCATCGCCATGGAATACGGCACCCAGCCCACAGACAAAGTCATGCACGCCTTGCGTGGCGACCACTGGCTGCACCTGCACCCCGAAGCCCCCGCGGCACTGCGCCAGCAGATCAAACAAGACCTGATGGACGCGTTTTACGTGGACACCGACGACTGGCGCACCCAGATCGTGGACCAGGCCATGGAGGCCATGCACCAAGCGGCAATGGGTTTGGCTGCCTAAAGCCACACGTTCGCCACACGTTCGCCACACGGACGCAACGAGGACGCGACAAGGACGCGGACCTCAATGCGGTCCCCAAGGCCGCTAACATGCAGGGCTGTTTCAAGGGAGAAAAAATGATCCAGCTTTACATCGCCAACAAAAACTACTCGTCTTGGTCCATGCGCCCCTGGGTGCTGCTGCGCCAAGCGGGCATCGACTTTGAAGAAGTCTATGTCCGCTTTGACAGCTTTGCGGCCGGCTCGCAATTCAAGGCCAGCCTCCAGGCCGTGAACCCCGTGGGCAAAGTGCCCGTGCTGGTGCACGATGGCTTGGCCGTGTGGGACACCCTGGCCATTGCCGAATATGTGGCCGAGCAGTTCCCCGAGCAACAGCTGTGGCCCCAAGACCGCGCCGCCCGTGCCCGCGCCCGCAGCGTCTGCGCCGAGATGCACAGCGGCTTTGTGGGCCTGCGCAGCGCCTGCCCCATGAACATTGAGGCCCACCTGCCCGAGGTGGGTGCCTTGGCCCTGCGCGACAAACCCGCCGTGCGCGCCGATCTGGAGCGCATCTGCAGTCTTTGGAGCGGCCTGCTCCAGGAACACGGCGGCCCCTTGCTGTTTGGCCCATTTACTGTGGCCGACGCCTACTTTGCCCCGGTGGTCATGCGCCTCAAAACCTATGCCCTGCCTGTGCCCGCCGATGTGGCCGCCTACATGGACCGCGTCTGCGCCCTGCCCGGGGTCAAAGCTTGGATCGACGACGCACTGGCCGAACAGGACTTCGTCGATTTTGAAGAGCCTTTCCGGGTGGCTCGCTGAACCCCGTCGCAGCCATGAACGTCTTTGTCGTCGGCGGTGCGGTGCGCGATGCCCTGATGGGCCAGAGCGTGAACGACCGCGACTGGGTGGTGGTGGGCAGCACGCCCGAGGCCATGAGCGCGCTGGGCTATGTGCCGGTGGGCAAAGACTTTCCGGTGTTTTTGCACCCCAAAACCCGCGAGGAATACGCCTTGGCCCGAACCGAGCGCAAAACGGCGCGAGGCTACAAAGGCTTTGCGGTGCAAGCCGCGCCCGACGTCACGCTTGAAGAAGACCTGGCCCGGCGCGACCTCACGGTGAACGCCATGGCCGTGCCCGAGGCACTGGCGCACCAGCCCTCCAGCACTTGGGCGGGGCACATCAGCGACCCCTATGGCGGCCAGCGCGACCTGCAGGCCAAGGTGCTGCGCCATGTGACCGACGCCTTTGCCGAAGACCCGGTGCGCATCTTGCGCGTGGCCCGCTTTGCGGCGCGCTTTGCCGACTTTTCGGTGGCGGACGAAACCATGGCCCTGATGCGCCAGATGGTGCAAGACGGCGAGGTGGACCACCTGGTGCCCGAGCGCGTGTGGCAAGAATTCGCACGCGGGTTGATGACCCCCCAACCCTCGCGCATGTTCGAGGTGCTGCGCGCCTGCGGCGCATTGCAAGTGCTGCTGCCCGAGCTGCACTGCCTGTGGGGCGTACCGCAGCGCCCCGAATACCACCCCGAAGTGGACACCGGCGTGCACGCCATGATGGTGCTGGACCAAAGCGCCCTGCAGCAAGCCCCGCTGGCCGTGCGCTGGGCCTGCCTGATGCACGACCTGGGCAAAGGCACCACGCCTGCCGACGTGCTGCCGCGCCACATTGGCCACGAAGGCCGCAGCGCCCGACTGGCGCAACAAGTGGCCGAACGCCTGCGCGTGCCCAGCGACTGCAAAGAACTGGCCGACGTGGTGGCCCGCGAACACGGCAACATCCACCGCAGCTTGGACTTGAACGCCGCAGCCCTCATGCGCTTGCTGGCCCGCTGCGACGCCATTCGCCAACCCGAACGCTTTGCACAGGTGCTGCAAGCCTGCGAGGCCGACGCACGCGGACGCCTGGGCCTGCAAGACCAGGCCTACCCGCAAGCACCGCGCTTGGCCAAGGCCCTGCACGCCGCGCTGGCCGTACCCACCGCCAGCATTGCCGCCCAAGCCGCCCGCGATGGCCTGCAAGGCCCACAAATTGGCGAGCGCATCGAAGCCGCCCGAACCACTGCCGTGCAAGCCCTGCTGACATGACACCCGCCCCACAAAACACCCCATGACCGAACACACCCTGGTGCCCTGCACCTTCGAGCGGCACGCCCCCGCCATCCTCGACATCTTGAACGAGGCCATCCAGAACTCGACCGCGCTCTACGACTACCAGCCCCGCCAAATGGCCCATATGGTGGGCTGGTTCGAGGCCAAACGGGCGGGCAATTTTCCGGTGCTCGGCATCGAAGACGCTCAAGGCCAGCTGCTGGCCTTTGGCAGCTACGGCACCTTCAGGGCATTTCCGGCCTTCAAGTACACGGTGGAGCATTCGGTGTACGTGCACAAAGACCACCGGGGGCAAGGGCTCGGGGCGCAAACCATGCAAGCCCTGATCGCCGCCGCCCGCGCGCAACAA
>JAHECM010000065.1:3577-6002 GCA_024641725.1 Limnohabitans sp.
GGGGCCCAAAAATCGACCAACACGGGAATTTGGCTGCGGCCAATGTGCTTGTCAAAACTGGCCTGGTCCAGCGCCAGCGGATGGCCGTCAAAAAGGGCTTGGTGGCAAGCGCCGCAGTCGGGCGCGCTGAGCAGATCGTCCGCACGCACCCGGTTGGTGGTGTGGCAGTGTGGACAAACGATGTGAGAGGTTTCTGCGGTTTCGGTCATGGCAAGCCTTGGTGGTTTGTCTCCACTTGGGGGCCATGTTCACCGCTTCAAGAGCCTGAACTGTGGGCAGCTTGCGCTGCCCACAAGGGAGGGTCAGCGGGGTGCGCGGGGCGCCATGGGTGCGCGTCCGGCCAAATGACGGAAGCTGATGCGACCTTTGCTCAGGTCGTAGGGCGACAGCTCGAGGGTCACGCGGTCACCCGCCAAGATGCGGATGTGGTTCTTGCGCATCTTGCCTGCGGAGTAAGCGATCAGCTGGTGGCCGTTGTCCAGGGTCACGCGAAAACGCGTGTCGGGCAACACCTCGTTGACCACGCCCATCAGTTCAATCAGTTCTTCTTTAGCCATTTAAAACGTCTTTCTCAAAACACAATCGGTTTGCTGGTCTGGCGCTGCACCCACAGCACGCCTTCGTCGAGGGCGTATTGGCTGGCAGCGGCAGGGGTTGCAAATTCGGGCACAAACCGCATCACGCGGTCGGTGCTGGCGCTGCCGTAGCCACTGGCCACAGACACTTGCGCGCCAAATGTCCCATTGGGCAAAGCCCTGGAACAAGGTTCAATACGGTATTTGCCCATCGCAACGGGCTTGTGAAAACAGTGGTGAATCGACATGGATTTTATCTAACAGAGATCGGGCCGCATTTCCAGCCTCTTTGGGGCGGTCTCGCGGCTCGGGTTTTGGCATGTCCTGCTGCCAAAAACGCCTCCGATAAATCCACGCGGGGTGGACCACAGCGCACCATGCAGAGGTGCATCAAAAGGAAGCAAAAAAATCGTCTGGGGCCAGCTTGAAAAGCATGGCGGGCGATGTGCACAGTGGAGGACAAGACTGGCATCCCTCTGCCGGGATGCGCTATCGGCTCGCGAGGAGCTAGATGGGCATAAGTCGCCAATGGCGTGCCGCACTGTACCACGTTCACGGTTTTGCCACTTTTTGAGGACATTGCGACTCAAAGCCAGCGGGCCAAGCCCGCTGCGATCATGCTCAGCAGCAAGGTGCTGGCGATGGGGATGAACCACTCGCGCCCGAACAAGCGAAATCGAAAGTCTCCGGGCAAGCGGCCAAAGCCGAGCTTTTGAAGCCAGGGCTGCAGGCCACTGAAAATGATCAATGCCAAAAATGTGACGATCAGCCAGCGAAACATGCGCGTCCTGAGGGCTCACAAACGGTGGCTGCGGTCGCCCGCCGCAAAGCCCTGGGCGGCCCAATGGTCAGCGGTGGCCAAGCCCACCACTTTGAACAATTCGCCCATTTCGTGCTCACTGAGCAGCTTGAGGGCGTTGACGCGCTCGGCCAAAGGCACTTGTTCCATGCGCTCGGCCAGCCCCAAGTTGAGCAAAAACCGGGCTTGGCTGGTGTAGCCCAGCACCTGCAAGCCTGCGTTTTGCCCGGCCATGGCCACGCCCGTGAAGTTGACATGGGCGGTGATGTCTTTTTGGCCCACGGCCAGCAAGGGGTTGTCGTCGGCCTGGTGCAATTGGTGGCACATGACGGTGCCCATGTGGCGCTGGGGGTGGAAGTATTCGGCCTCTGGAAAGCCGTAGTCCAAAAAGAACGCCGCACCGCCTTTGCCAGCCAGCAATCGCTCGGCCAAGCTGGCCACAAAGGCCTCGGCCTGGGGGTGGATTTCGGTCAGGTAGTCGTGCTCACCGGGCACCTCGACCGGTGGCCGCAAGTTGGTGGGGCGGTCGGCCCAGGCGAACGCATCGGCCTGCATCACCACACCGCGCTCGTGCCAAACACCCCCCGTGCGCTGTAAGAGCTGCACAGGCATGGCGTCCAGCACTTCGTTGCCGACCACCACGCCCTCGATGGCCTCGGGCCAAGTGTCCAGCCAACGCACTTTGTGGGCGTGCTGAGCCAAGGTCTGGGCTTGGCGCGCGCGCAATGTGCCCGACAGGTCGATGATGGTGTAGCGCGTCACAGCGTCGCCCAGGCTGTCCAACAGCTGCAAGGCCAGGGCGCCGGTGCCAGCGCCAAACTCCCAGACCTCTGTGGTGTCGGTGGCCTGCAGCGCCTGACCGACCTGCACGGCCAGCGTCTGGCCGAACAAGGGGCTCAAGCCCGGTGCGGTCACAAAGTCGCTGCCGCTGGCGGGCATGGTGCCGAACTTTTGCAGGTTGTTGGTGTAGTAGCCCAGCCCCGGCTCGTACAGCGCCATGGCCATGAAGCGGTCAAAGGGCAACCAACCGCCCGCTTGGGCGATGGCGCGC
>JAHECM010000074.1:0-2516 GCA_024641725.1 Limnohabitans sp.
TGATCCACAGCTCGGCGCGCTGGCCGTTGCTGGCCAGGGGCACGCCGTGCACGTCTTGCAAATCGGCTTGGACTTGTTGCCAAGCGGCGTCCAAGGTGACTTCGGCCAGCCACGTCATGGCATGGGTCACCACCGCCAACGGGGCGGCTTGCTCGCAGTCGAGCTGCACCAGCCGCTCGAGTGTCAAATGGCGCAGCACGCGCAAGGCAGAGGCCTCGTCCAGGGCCTGGCCTCGCAAAGCCTGCAGGGTCTGGGTCAGGCTCTCGCGGGTCGGCGGGCCGGGCGGCAGCAGACCCAAACGGTCGCCGTAGCGTCGGTGCAGCCTTTGAACATACCGAGAATGGGTTGCTGAGGGTGTCATGGCCTGTGGGGTATCAGAGGCAGTGGTGGAGGCTGTGGCCAAAGCGGCTTCGCTGCGGGTCATAATTCCTGCTGACTTTTGTGATGCTTTTATCCGTGCTGTCTTTGCCTGCTTTTCTTGAACCCTCTGCGTGGCCAAACCCCATGCGCCGGCTGGCGCGAGGGTTGGCTTGGGCGATGTTGGCACTCGGCTTGGTGCTGGCGCTCGCCTGGGGGACCTTGCATTTGTGGATTGTGCCGCGAATCAGCGATTTTCGTCCTGCGCTGGAACAGTTGGCCCAGCAAACCCTGGGGGTGCCGGTGCGCATCGGTGCGCTGCGGGCCGAATCCACCGGCTGGGCTCCCTCGTTTGAGTTGCGCGACATCCAACTGTTGGACGCCGAAGGCCGCCCGGCGCTGCGCCTGCCGCGCGTGCTGGTGGCGATCAGCGTGCGCTCGGTCCTGCAGCTGAATCTGGAGCAGCTGGTGCTCGATCGGCCCGAACTCGATGTGCGCCACACCGCCTCAGGCCAATGGCTGATCGCCGGCCTGGCACTGGGCAGCGCCCAAAGTGACCACCATGACGCCACCGATTGGCTGTTTTCTCAGCGTGAAGTGATCGTGCGGGGCGGCACGTTGCGCTGGGTGTCCGAGCGGGCTTTGCTGCCCATCCAGCCAAAGGGCGACACCCCACCACCCTCCAGCCCAGCCCCTTCCGAGCCCATGCCACTGGCTTTGCAGCAGGTGGACATGGTGCTGCGCAACAGCGCACGCCAGCACGCGCTGCGCATCGACGCCACACCGCCCACCGACTGGGGCGATCGCTTTGTGCTGATGGGTCGCTTCCACCGGGGGCTGCTGTCCACCCATGCCGGACGCCTCAACGACTGGGACGGCCAGGCTTACGCCTACTTTCCACAGGTCGACGTTGCGCAGCTGCGCCAACACGTGCGACTGGGCGTGGAGATGGCCACTGGGCAGGGCGCGCTGCGTCTGTGGTCTGACATCGCCCACGGCGAGTGGACGGGGGGCGCGGCCGACCTCAAGCTGGTCCAAGTGCAAGCCAAGCTGGCCCCGGACTTGGCACCCCTGGCGCTGACCCAAGTGTCTGGGCGGCTGGCGGGCAAGCTGCAGCCCCACGGCTGGGATTTTTCGACCCGGGACCTGGCCTTCGTCAGCGCCACAGGCCTGACCTGGCCGGGCGGCAATGTGGCGGTGCACTTCCAGTCCGCCACGGCCTCGCAAGCCGAACAAGGCAGCGTGCAAGGCGACCGCCTGGACTTGCAAGCGGTGCACGAACTGGCCATGCGCTTGCCATTGCCCAGCGCATGGCACCAGCGCTTGCAAGCGCAGCGCCTGAGCGGCCAAGTGTCGGCCCTGCGCTGGGCCTGGCAAGGCCCGCACGACGCACCCACCACCTACGAAGCGCGCCTGCAAGCCCAAGACCTGCGCCTGGAGCCGACCAACAACACGCACCTGGACACCAAGGGCCTTGACACCACGGGCCTGGTCAACACGGTCTTGGGCAGCGCCGACTGGCCAGGCATCAGCGGGGCCCGTCTGGCGCTGGAGATGACCCAACACGGCGGCAAAGCCCAGCTGCACATTGACCATGGCGGACAACTGTCCCTGCCCGGCTGGCTCGAAGACAGCAACGTGGCCCTGCGCGAGTTGCACGCCACGGGCCGCTGGCAATGGCAAGCGGGGCAACTGGTGGTGCCACAGTGGTCGCTGCAAGTGGCCAACGACGACCTGCAAGGCGCGCTGCACGGCCAATGGCAAGCCAGCCCGCAAGGCGGCCCTGGCGTGTTGGACCTGCAAGGCCAATTCAGCCAAGCCCAAGCCCACCGCGTGCACCGTTACTTGCCCACCACCCTGCCGCCCGAAGTGCGCCACTACGTGCGCGACAGCGTGCTCAAAGGCGTGGCCTCCAAGGTGCAGGTGCGCATCAAGGGCGACCTTCAGCAACTGCCCTTTGCCCGGCCGGGGCAGGGTGAATTCCGCTTTGCCGGCCATGTGCGTGACGTGGACATGGCCTATGTGCCGGCAACGCTGCTGCCCAAAAACAGCCTGCCTTGGCCCCGCCTGAGCGGCCTGAACGGTGACTTGGTGTTTGACCGCTTGGGCATGAAGCTCACGGCGGCGAGCGCCCACCTGGGCGAAGCCAAAAACGGCCC
>JAHECM010000074.1:2616-4557 GCA_024641725.1 Limnohabitans sp.
CGCCCCCCTTGCCCGAGCGCGGGGTGTCGGCAGCGGTCACGCTGGAGCAGCTGAATGTGGATGCGTGGCAAGCGCTGGTGCCCGCCAACCCCACCGCCACGGCTGGCGATGACGTGAGCGCCTGGCAAAGCTACCTGCCCAACCGGCTCGGCCTGCAAGCCCAAAGCCTGACCGCCGACGGGCGCACCCTGCACCAAGTGGTGGCCGGCGTGACGCGCGAAGGCCTGCTCTGGAAAGCCAACATCGATGCGCGAGAACTGAATGGCCAAATCGAATACACCCAGCCTGGCGGCAGCCAAGCCGGTCGGCTGTACGCCCGCCTGAGCCGCCTGAACCTGCCGCCATCGAGCGTGAGCGACGTCGAAGCCCTCCTCGAAGCACCGCCGCTGTCCATGCCCGCGCTGGACATCCAAATCGCCCAACTGGAGCTGCGCGGCAAATCGCTGGGCCGCGTCGACATAGAGGCCACCAACCTCAGTGCACGCACAGCCAATACGAATGCCAATGCCACCGCTTCGGCCTCGGGCACCCCTGGCCCGGTGCGCGAGTGGCAACTCCACAAATTCAACATCACCGTGCCCGAAGCCAGCTTGCGCGCCTCGGGCCGCTGGGTGCCCGCCGCCCGCAGCGGCCGAACGCGCCAAACCGACATGAACTTCAAGCTGGAGGTGAGCGACGCCGGCGCACTGCTCACCCGCCTGGGCACACCCGGCGCTTTGCGCGGTGGGCAGGGCAGCTTGGAAGGGCAGATCGGCTGGAATGGCTCCCCGATGGCGCTGCACTACCCCAGCATGTCCGGCCGACTGGGCGTGCAAATGGGCCGAGGCCAGTTCCTCAAAGTCGACGCAGGAGCCGCCAAGCTCTTGGGGGTGCTGAGCCTGCAGGCCTTGCCCCGGCGCTTGCTGCTGGACTTTCGCGATGTCTTCTCCGACGGTTTTGCCTTTGACTCGGTGAAAGGCGATGTCGACATTGCGCAGGGCATCGCGAGCACGCACAAGCTGCAAATCCAAAGCGTCAATGCCTTGGTGCAGATGGAAGGCTCGGCCGACTTGGCCCATGAAACCCAGCAACTGAGCGTGATGATCGTGCCCGAGCTGGACACCGGAACGGCCTCGCTGCTGGCGGGTATTGCGGTTAACCCCGTGGTCGGATTGACATCGTTTTTGGCGCAGTTTTTGTTGCAAAAACCCCTGGTCAACGCCAATGTGCAAGCCTTCGTGATCGACGGCACATGGTCCGACCCCCAAGTCACCCGCGTGGACCCCAACACCCGTCGGCCGCTGCCGCCGCCCCGCGCGCCATGAGCTTGCCGCCGCCCGAATCCGCGCCGGAACATGCACCAAAGCACGCTCCAGAATACGCATCGGAATACGCACCCGAGCCCACACCCGCGCCACCTTGGCACCGGCTGACAAGCGCCGCGCGTCGGCGCTGGCAGGCTGGGCGGGGCGCTTGGGACGAATGGTTGCCCTGGGGCGCTGGCCGCTTGACGCTGTGGGCGTCCTTCATCGCCTTGGTCATCGCCGTGCTGGCCACCTTGGTCTGGTTGGCCGGCCGCTACGAGGCCAGCCAAGTGCAAGCCGAGCTGGAACGCGACACGGCGGACGCCATCAACGACCTGCGCATCGGCCTGTCGCGCGATGTGCAGGCCCTGCAAAGCGTGCTCTCGGGCCAAGATCTGGCCGCCCATTGGCAGGCCCAAGTGCTGGACAAGGCCCGCGAACGCCGCGAATGGCTGCACGTCGAATGGCGCAACCCACAGTGGGGCCTGGCCAGCAGCGTGGATTCGCCTTTGCGGGCGCCCGTGTTCGAGCGCTTGCCCCGCAGCGAAGCCATCAACGAGATCACCCAGACCTGCCAGCGGGCGCGCCGCCAAAACGGGCCGTCTTATTCCAGCAGCTATTACCTGCCCCAAAACGACGGCTTGGGCATGGAAGTCAT
>JAHECM010000074.1:4657-5952 GCA_024641725.1 Limnohabitans sp.
GAGCAACGCCGGGTCGAAGAGCTCTCGCGGGCCAGCCAAGAACGGCTGCAAGCCACCGCTCGGCTGGCCACCGTGGGCGAGATGGCGTCGCTGCTCAGCCACGAGCTGAACCAACCCCTGGCCGCGATTGCCAGTTACGCCAACGGCTCGCTCAACCTCTTGCGCGAGCCGGCCAGCGACACGCTGGGCGATGTGCAAATGGCGCTCAACCGCATTGCCGAGCAAGCGGGCCGCGCCGGACGCGTCATCAACAGCGTGCACGACTTTGTGCGCCGCCGCGACCAAGCCCGCGAGAGCGTGCCCCCGCAAGCGCTGCTGGACGCGATCGCGCCCTTGGTCAAGCTGCAAGCGCGCAAATTGCGCGTGCAAGTGCACATGCGCGTGGAGCCGCGCCTGCCCGACGTGGTGTGCGACCGCACCATGGTCGAGCAGGTTTTGCTCAACTTGGCACGCAACGGCATGCAAGCCATGGACCGGCCCGAATGCCAAGACCGCACCTTGCTGATCCACGTCAAGCGCGCCGCCTCCAATGCCGAGCACGGCTGGCTGGAGTTCAGTGTGCTCGACCGAGGCAGCGGCATCGAGGCGTCTGTGGCCGAGCAGTTGTTCACGCCTTTTTTCACGACCAAAGCCGAGGGCATGGGGCTGGGCCTGAGCCTGTGCCGCACCGTGGTGGAGCAGCACGGTGGACACATGCAGTTCGAGTCCAATACCCCCCACGGGACGGTGTTCCGCTTCACCCTGCCCACCTGGGCCACGCCCCTCTAAAATCGCGCCATGTTTGCCCACCACGCCCATGCCACCGTGTTCATCGTTGACGACGATGTGAGCGTGCGCGAAGGCATGGCTTGGCTGCTGCGCACCCGCCGCCTGATCAGCGAACCCTACGACAGCGCAGAGGCCTTTGTGCAGATGCTGGCGCAAACCACGCCCAGCTGGGGCCCACAAGGCTTGCCCAATCAAGCGGGCTGCATTTTGCTGGACGTGCGCATGCCGGGCATGAGCGGGCTGGCCCTGTTTGAACAACTGCTGGCACGCGGGCTGGAACAAGCCTGGCCTGTGATCTTTTTGACCGGCCACGCCGATGTGCCCACGGCCGTGGACAGCGTCAAGCGTGGGGCCTTTGATTTTTGTGAAAAACCGTTTTCAGACAACGCCTTGGTGGACCGCATCGAGCAAGCCCTGGCCGTGTCCACACACAGGCTGGCCGCACGCGCCCTCAAGGGCCAACTCGAGCAACGCTTGGACGAACTGACCGAGCGCGAGCGCGACGTGATGCGCTTGGTGGTGGAAGG
>JAHECM010000077.1 GCA_024641725.1 Limnohabitans sp.
CCCAAGTCCACCCAATCCCCTGTCAAAAAGAAGCCTGCTGCCCCTGCACCCCGCGTGCGTGCGGCGCAGACCCATGAAATCCGCATCATCGGCGGCCAGTGGCGTCGCACCCGCCTCAAAGTGGCGGACAAGCCCGGCCTGCGGCCCACGCCCGACCGTGTCCGTGAAACCCTGTTCAACTGGCTCGGCCAAGACCTGACAGCCTGGCGCTGTGTGGACGCATTTGCGGGCACCGGGGCGTTGGGGCTGGAGGCGGCTTCCCGCGGGGCCACACACGTGCTGATGCTGGAGCAAGACCCGGAATTGGCCAAAATGCTGCAACAACAAATCGACCGGCTCAAAGCCAGCGCCGTACAAGTGCAGCGCAGCGATGCCGTGTCGGCCATGCAGCGTCTGAACTCGGGTGCGTTTGACGTGGTGTTTCTGGACCCGCCGTTTGAAGGCGGTTTGTTTGAGCCCGCGCTGAAAGCGGCCGCGCGTTTGGTGCCGGTGAGCGGTTGGATTTATCTGGAAGCCCCGGTGGCCTGGAGCGACGACACTTTGGCCCCGTTGGGTCTGCACTTGAAGCTGGAAAAGCACCTCAAGGCAGGCGCTGTGCACGCGCATTTGCTGCAACGCACGGCATAATTTCGCCATCTTTTAGCCCCAAGAAAGTCGCCATGAGCCGTTCTGTCACCGCTGTGTATTCCGGCACATTTGACCCGCTGACCTTGGGCCACGAAGACGTGGTGCGGCGGGCCGCAAAGATGTTTGACCGCGTCGTGATCGCCGTGGCCATGGCGCACCACAAAAAAACCTTGTTCACGCTGGATGAACGCTTGGTCCATGCGCAAGCGGCCATGGCCGATTGCCCCAATGTGCTGGCCTTGCCGTTTGACGGCCTGATCGTGAACTTTGTGCGCGAGCAGCAAGCCCAAGTCATTGTGCGGGGCCTGCGCTCGGTGACCGACTACGACTACGAAACCCAGATGTCGGGCATGAACCGCCATCTCGCGCCCGAGGTGGACACCGTCTTTTTGCACACCAGTGCCGGTGTGCAGCACATCAGCAGCACCTTGGTGCGCGAAATTGCCAAGCTCGGCGGGGATGTGTCCGGCTTGGTGTCCGCCCCGGTGCTCAAGGCCTTGCTGGCCAAAGTCGCCACGCCAAACTGAAGTCTGCATGCGCCCCAGTGGTGCCCCGCGTGGGCGTGCGCCCCAGCCCGCCCTGCATGGCCAAGCGCTCGCCAAGAATGCTTCAGCACCAAGCCCTCAAAGCTGCGCGCCCTCGACCAAAAACCGCACCCGCTTTTGGCCCTGCCATTCGTCGGCGTCTAGCCGATAGGCCAGCTTGACGCGGGACGGCAGAGGCTCCACGCGGTTGAACCAAATGCCGTCCACCGGCTGGCCTTGGTGTTTGAGCTTGAGCGACAAATGCTTTTCGCCCACCAGGCGCTGCGACACCACCTCAAGCTCTTCGCAAAAGACCGGTGGCGCAAAGCCCTGGCCCCAAACTTCGCGGTGCAGCGTTTCCACCACATCGACCCGGCGGTACTCGGGCAGCAGGGGGCCGTCGGTTTCCAGGCGGCGCTGCAGCGTGGCGGCGTCCAGCCACTCGGCGGCCACTTGGTTCAGCGTGTTCTCAAAAACGTCCAAATGCTCTTCGGCCACGGTGCAGCCGGCGGCCATGGCGTGCCCGCCAAAGCGCAGCAGCACGCCGGGCGCACGTTTGGCCACCAGGTCAAGCGCGTCGCGCAAATGAAAGCCGGGGATGGAGCGCCCCGAGCCTTTGAGCTCATGCTCTTTGCCGGGCGCGGTGCTGGCCGCAAAGACAAAGGTGGGCCGGTGCAGTTTGTCTTTGATGCGCGAGGCCACGATGCCGACCACGCCCTCGTGAAAGTCCGGGTCGAACACGCAAATGGCGGGTGGCGGCTCATCGCCTTCGTCAAACAGGGACTCGGCGATCTCCATCGCCATCTCGCGCATATCGCCTTCAATGACGCGGCGTTCGCGGTTGATCGCATCCAGCTGCCGGGCCAGCTCGTCGGCACGGCCTGCGTCGTCGGTCAGCAGGCATTCGATGCCCAGTGTCATGTCGGCCAAGCGGCCGGCCGCGTTGATGCGCGGGCCCAAAGCGAAACCAAAGTCAAAGGTGCTGGCTTTGGCCGCTTCGCGGCTGGCCGCGCGAAACAGCGCCGCCATGCCCGGTGGCAAGGCTCCCGCGCGCACCCGTTTGAGCCCCTGCGCCACCAGACGGCGGTTGTTGGTGTCGAGTTTGACCACATCGGCCACGGTGCCCAGCGCCACCAAGGGCAGCAGCGCGTCCAAGCGCGGCTGATGGCCTGCGTCGAACACGCCCCGCTGGCGCAACTCGGCGCGCAGGGCCAGCAGCACATAAAACACCACGCCCACACCGGCCATGGATTTGCTGGCGAAGCCGCAGTCGGGCTGGTTGGGGTTGACGATGACCTCGGCGCTGGGCAGTTCCTTGCCCGGCAAATGGTGGTCGGTCACCAGCACTTGCAAGCCCAGTTGCTGCGCGGCGGCCACACCGTCCACGCTGGCAATGCCGTTGTCGACGGTGATCAGCACATCGGCGCCTTGCGCGTGCACCCGCTGGGCAATCGGCGGGGTCAGGCCGTAGCCGTCCACCACGCGGTCGGGCACCAGGTAGCTCACTTGGCGCGCGCCCAGCATGCGCAGGCCACGCACCGCGACGGCGCAGGCGGTGGCGCCGTCGCAGTCGTAGTCGGCCACGATGCACAGGCGCTGGTTGGCGGCGATGGCATCGGCCAGCAGCCGCGCTGCTTCGGCCGCGCCACGCAGCCCTGAGGGGGACAGCAACAGGTGCAGGCCGTCGTCGAGTTCGCCCTGGTGGCACACGCCGCGTGCGGCGTACAGCCGAGCCAGCAAGGGGTGGATGCCCGCTTGCTCCAGCGCCCAGGCGCTGCGGGGGGGAACGTCACGGATGAGCAGATTCATGGGGTCAACAAGGCCTGCAAGGCCGCTGTGGTGTTGGGCTGGCGAAACAGCCGGGTCAAGCGTTGGTGCCAGCTTGGGGTGACCGAGACGTAAGTGTGCGCAGCGTTTTTGCTGCACAGTGTCAGGCGTGTGGGCTTGGCCAGCTCGCCTGAAGTGCGGGGGGACTTTGCACCCATGGCGGCCAGTGGGGCCAAATGCGCCGCGTCCAGGGCTTGCCAAGCCGCTTGCCAAGCCGCCAAGTCCCCGCGCAAGGCGGGCAGGCGCAGTGTGTCGAGCACCAGAACGTCTGCTTGCACCGATGCGGGTGGGGTGGAGGACGGTGTGGGGGTGGGTGTGGTGCAAGCCCCCGCCCCGTGCACCCAAAACGAATTCACGGTCAAGCGGCCTTGCGCCAGCCGGGCGTCGTTGACCGGGTGGTTGTAGAGCAGCATTTGCATCTCGCTTTGCAGGCGGCGCAGGCTGGCAGGCAGGTGTTCCGGCGTGAGCCAGGGCCGAACATCCAGCCCTATGACCCGGTCGAGCGAGGCGCAAGACAGACCGCGAAACGCCTCGCCGCTGACGTGCCAAGTGTGGGCGTCGTGCCAGCGCACGGTCAAGCCGTCTTCTTGCAAAAACGGTTGCATGGCCAGCAGCAGTTGGCGCGATTCATCTTCGCTCAGTTGCAGCGCCTGCGGCAGGTGCATGACGGCCTGGTTCATGCCAATTTGCCAGTAACACGGCGTGATCCAGGCTTGGGGCTCGTCGCTTGCGCGGCCTGCTTGGGCGCTGTGCCAAGCCGCCCAGGGCAGCGCTGCCGATGCGTCGTGTGCGGTGGCGTCGGTGGTCCAAGCCAGCGCTTGGGCCAGCACGCGCTCGTGGGGCATGTGCAGTGGCGTCTCATCGCCATCGCGCAACACCTGCTGGCGCTGCAAACGTCCCAGCAAGGCTTTCAAATGCGGCAAGTGCAAGCCCGCCCAAGCCTGTGGATCATTGAAGGCCTGGCTGGCTGCGTAGGGAATGATCAGGTGCATGGGGAGCGATTGTCGCAGGGTGCAATTCCCGCCATGCGCGACAGCGATTGAAAACGCAGCGTCTGGCTTGGCCTAGCCCCGTGCCTGAGCCCTGAGCCCTGAGCCCGACTGATTCGTCACAATACGGGGCTATGGCATTTTTCAAGAACATCCCCTACGAGCTGGTGCTCGGCTGGCGCTACACGCGTGCGGGTCGAGCCACGCGGCGCAATGGGTTCATTTCCTTCATCTCTGGGGTGTCCATGCTGGGCATCGGGCTGGGTGTGGCGGCGCTCATCATCGTGTTGAGTGTGATGAATGGCTTTCAAAAAGAGGTGCGCGACCGCATGCTGGGGGTGGTCTCGCACATCGAGATTTACGCCGCCGACAGCGGCGCGGTGGCCGATTTGCCCGCCTTGCTGGCTCAAGTCAAAAACCACCCTGGAGTGGTGGGGGCGGCCCCTTTCATCTCGGCGCAGGCCTTGCTGGCGCGGGGTGAAGACATGAAAGGCGTGTTGGTGCGGGGCATCGACCCGGCGCTGGAGCCGCAGGTCAGTGAGCTGCAGTCAGACAGCCAGGCGCAGGTGCTCAGCCGCCTGGAGCCGGGGCAGTTTGGCCTGGTGCTGGGGCGCGACTTGGCCCAAAGCCTGGGCGTTTTGCCGGGCAGTGCGGTCACCTTGGTCTCGCCCTCTGGCCAGACCACGCCCGCCGGCGTGGTGCCGCGCATGAAGCAAATGGCGGTGGTGGGCACGTTCTCGTCGGGCCATTACGAGTACGACTCGACGCTGGCGCTGATGCATGTCCAAGACGCCGCCCGCATGTTCCGGCTCGAAGGCCCCAGTGGCATTCGGCTCAAACTGCGTGACCTGCACCAGGCCCGCCAAGTGGCGCGTGAGTTGCAGGCGCAGCTGGGAACGGCTTATTTTGTGCGCGACTGGACGCAGCAAAACCGCACTTGGTTTGCCGCTGTGCAGGTTGAAAAACGCATGATGTTCATCATCCTCACGCTGATCGTGGCGGTGGCCGCCTTCAACTTGGTCAGCACGCTGGTGATGACCGTGACCGACAAACGCGCTGACATCGCGATTTTGCGCACCTTGGGGGCGAGCCCCCAAAGCATCATGGGCATTTTTGTGGTGCAGGGGGCCATGGTGGGGGTGATTGGCACGCTCAGTGGTTTGGGTTTGGGTTTGTTGGTGGCGTTCAATATTGATGTGATCGTGCCCGCGCTCGAGCGCTTGCTGGGGGCGAGCTTTTTGCCGCAGGACATTTACCTCATCAGCCGCATGCCCAGCGAACCCTTGGCCAGCGACATCGTGCCGATCGCGGTGATTTCTTTGGTGCTGGCTTTTGTGGCCACGCTTTACCCCAGTTGGCGAGCCAGCCAGGTCAAACCGGCGGAGGCCTTGCGCTATGAATAAAGTGATTTTGCAAGCCCAGGGCTTGACCAAGCGTTTCACCGAAGGCCGCTTGGATGTGACGGTGCTGCACGGCGTGGACTTGCAAGTGCACGCGGGCGAAACGCTGGCCATTGTGGGCGCTTCGGGCTCGGGCAAAAGCACGCTCTTGCACCTGTTGGGTGGGCTGGACGCGCCCACCGCCGGCCAAGTGCAGCTCATGGGCCAGGACTTGGCTCAGCTGAGCCCCGGGCAACAGGGTGAAATGCGCAACCAGCACTTGGGTTTTGTGTACCAGTTTCACCACCTGCTGCCCGAGTTCAGTGCGCAAGACAACGTGGCCATGCCGCTGTGGATTCGCCGCCAAGACCGCGCTCTGGCCGCCACCCAAGCCGCCCACTGGCTGAGCCAGGTGGGGCTGGGGGAGCGCCTGCACCATCGCCCAGCCGAGTTGTCGGGGGGCGAGCGCCAGCGCGTGGCCATCGCCCGGGCGCTGGCCAATGGCCCGGCCTGCGTGCTGGCCGACGAGCCCACGGGCAACCTGGACCGCGCCACAGCCGACGGCGTGTTTGACCTCATGCTGCAACTGGCGCGCGACAAAGG
>JAHECM010000083.1 GCA_024641725.1 Limnohabitans sp.
GAGGTCGGGCAGGGTATGAAACTCCACGCCGTGGATGGTTTCGTTGGTGCAAATGTGCACGTATTGCGCTTGGGCGCTGAGCTGCCACTGCGCGGGCGCGGGCAGGGTGGTGAAGTGGCTGACTGCGCCCGTGGCGGCCAAATGGGGCGTGCAGTATTTGCCCGCTTCTTTGAACGACTTGTCGCTCCAACTGCCGGTGACCACCACGTCCACGGTGTCGCCGCGTGACAGGTTGAGCGGCACGATGGCGTTCTCGGCCAGCCCGCCGCCTTGCATGAACAAGATTTTGAAGTCGGCAGGCACGGCCAACAGCTCGCGCACATCGGCCTCGGTTTGCTCGTAAATGCTGATGAACTCTTTGCCGCGATGGCTCATCTCCATCACTCCCATGCCGCTGCCGTTCCAGTCGGTCATCTCGGCGGCGGCTTGCTGCAACACCTCCAGCGGCATGGCCGCTGGGCCGGCAGAAAAGTTATAGGGGCGGTTCATCAGTCGATCAAGCCTCTTCGCCTGCGGCACCGTCGGCTTCACCCGCTTCTGCGCCTTCGCTGTCGTGGGCGTTGGCATCGTTTTCGACGATGCGCTGCAAGCCACTGAGCTTGGCGCCTTCGTCCAAACCGATCAAGGTCACGCCTTGTGTGGCGCGGCCCATTTCGCGGATCTCGGCCACGCGGGTGCGCACCAGCACGCCGGTGTCGGTGATGAGCATGATCTCGTCTTCGGCTTGCACCAAGGTGGCGGCCACGACTTTGCCGTTGCGCTCAGATTGCTGGATGGCAATCATGCCTTTGGTGCCACGGCCGTGGCGGGTGTATTCGCTGATGTTGGTGCGCTTGCCGTAGCCGTTTTCGGTGGCGGTCAAGACGCTGGCGCGCACGGCGGTTTCGTCGGCAGCGGCAGCGGGGTCTTCTTGCTCAGACACCAGCATGGCGATGACGCTTTGGCCTTCTTCGATCATCATGCCGCGCACACCACGGGCGCTGCGGCCCAAGGGGCGCACATCGTTTTCGTCAAAGCGCACGGCTTTGCCGCCGTCGCTGAACAGCATCACGTCGTGCTTGCCGTCGGTGAGCGATGCACCGATCAGAAAGTCGCCATCGTCCAAGTTGACCGCGATGATGCCGCCCTTGCGGGGGTTGCTGAATTCGTCGAGCGAGGTCTTTTTGACCGTGCCCATCGAGGTGGCCATGAACACGTATTGGTCTTCAGGGAAGGTGCGTGCCTCGCCGGTGAGGGCCAAGACCACGTTGATCTTTTCGCCTTCTTGCAGCGGGAACATGTTGACGATAGGGCGACCGCGCGAGCCGCGGGAGCCAGCGGGCACTTCCCACACCTTGAGCCAGTACAGGCGGCCACGGTTGGAGAAGCACAGCAGGTAGTCGTGCGTGTTGGCGATGAAGAGCTGGTCCACCCAATCGTCTTCTTTGTTGGCGGTAGCTTGTTTGCCGCGACCACCGCGTTTTTGGGCACGGTATTCCGACAGGGGCTGGCTCTTGATGTAGCCGCTGTGGCTGAGCGTGACCACCATGTCGGTGGGGGTGATCAGGTCTTCGGTGGACAGGTCTTGCGCGCTGTGCTCGATCTGGCTGCGGCGAGCGCCTACCTTGGTTTGGCCAAATTCTTGGCGCACCGAACCCAGTTCGTCGCCAATGATGGTGGACACGCGCTCAGGCTTGGACAGGATGTCCAGCAGGTCTTCGATCTCGGCCATCACCTCTTTGTATTCGGCAACGATCTTGTCTTGCTCCAAGCCGGTCAGGCGTTGCAGACGCATCTGCAAAATCTCTTGCGCTTGGGTGTCGCTCAGGCGGTACAGGCCGTCTTGGCCCATGCCGTAACTGCTTTCTAGGCCTTCGGGGCGGTAGTCGTCGGCATTGATGACCGAGCCGTCTTCGCGGGCTCGGGTCAGCATGGTGCGCACGAGTTGGCTGTCCCAACTGCGGGTCATCAGCTCGGCCTTGGCCACGGGTGGTGTGGGGGCGTTGCGGATGATGGCAATGAAGTCGTCGATGTTGGCCAAAGCCACCGCCAGGCCTTCGAGCACATGGCCACGGTCGCGCGCTTTGCGCAGCTCAAACACGGTGCGGCGGGTGACCACTTCGCGGCGGTGAGACAAGAAGACTTGGATCAAGTCTTTGAGGTTGCACAGCTTGGGTTGGCCGTCGATCAGGGCCACCATGTTCATGCCGAAGGTGTCTTGCAGCTGGGTCTGCTTGTACAGGTTGTTCAGCACCACCTCAGGCACTTCGCCGCGCTTGAGCTCAATCACCACACGCATGCCGGACTTGTCCGACTCGTCTTGGATGTGGCTGATGCCTTCGATTTTTTTCTCGTGCACCAGCTCGGCGATGCGCTCAAGCAGGGACTTTTTGTTGACCTGGTAAGGCAGCTCGTCCACGATGATGGACTGGCGCTGGCCCTTGTCGATGTCTTCAAAGTGGCACTTGGCGCGCATGACCACGCGGCCGCGGCCCGTGCGGTAACCGTCTTTAACGCCCGTGATGCCATAGATGATGCCGGCGGTTGGGAAGTCCGGCGCTGGAATGATTTCCATCAGCTCGTCGATCGAAGCGTCGGGGTTGCGCAACATGTGCAGGCAAGCGTCCACCACCTCGTTCAGGTTGTGCGGCGGGATGTTGGTGGCCATGCCCACGGCAATGCCGCCCGAGCCGTTGATCAGCAAGTTGGGCAAGCGCGATGGCAACACCAGCGGTTCTTTTTCTGAGCCGTCGTAGTTTGGCCCGAAATCCACCGTGTCCTTGTCGATGTCACCCAACATCTCGTGGGCAATTTTGGCCAAGCGGATTTCGGTGTAACGCATGGCCGCAGCGTTGTCGCCGTCCACCGAGCCGAAGTTGCCTTGGCCGTCCACCAGCATGTGGCGCATCGAAAAATCTTGCGCCATGCGCACGATGGTGTCGTACACCGACTGATCGCCGTGGGGGTGGTACTTACCAATCACGTCACCCACGATACGGGCCGACTTTTTGTAAGGGCGGTTCCAGTCGTTGTTCAGCTCGTGCATGGCGAACAAGGCGCGGCGGTGAACGGGCTTCAAGCCGTCACGCGCATCGGGCAGGGCGCGGCCCACGATCACGCTCATGGCGTAATCGAGGTAGCTGCGCCGCATTTCCTCTTCCAGACTGATGGGCAGTGTTTCTTTGGCGAACTGGGTCATATATAGAGGGTGATGGGTGACGCGGGTAGAACCCGTCATTTTAGGTGCAATGAGGTGTCGCAAGAATGCAACAACTTGGTATGCTAATTTGTAATAGCTTGTCTGACTGGGGTTCAGTTTTCAGAGTCACTGCTGGCGTATGGCACAATAAATGTCAGCGCTACAGGTGACGGTCATCTGTAACGTCCATTTTTCGCAGCCAGTCTGCGGCTTAATCCCTGAAAAGGAAGACCATGAAAAAACTCAACAAAGTGGCAATGATGTTTGCAGCCGCAGCCCTCGCAACGGCCGCTGGCGCTCAAACCGTGGACAACTGGCGCAACGGTTCCGGCGACCTCGTCTGGAAAAACGGCACCCAAGAACTGTGCTGGCGTGATGCCAGTTGGACACCTGCTACCGCTGCTGCTGGTTGCGACGGTGCCATCGTGGCCCCTAAAGCAGCTCCAGCTCCAGCCATGGCTCCAAAAGCAGCGCCAGCTCCTGCTGCAGTGATGGCTCCAAAGCCAGCTCCAGCTCCTGCTGCTGCCACCAAAGTGACTTACGCTGCTGACGCGTTCTTCGACTTCGACAAAGCTGTGTTGAAGAAAGAAGGCAAGGCCAAGTTGGACGACTTGGTTGGCAAAGTCAAAGGCATCAACCTGGAAGTCATCATCGCTGTGGGTCACACCGACTCCGTCGGTAGCGACATGTACAACCAGAAGCTGTCGGTCAAGCGCGCTGACGCTGTCAAGGCTTACTTGGTGTCCAAGGGCATCGAGAAAAACCGCGTTTACACCGAAGGCAAAGGCGAGAAGCAGCCCGTGGCCGACAACAAGACCTCTGCTGGTCGCGCCAAAAACCGCCGCGTCGAAATCGAAGTGGTTGGTACTCGCCCCAACTGATTTCACCTTCGCGTGAATTCCAAAAGCCCCAGCGATGGGGCTTTTTTTCGTCTGTCGTTCATGGCTTGGCGCCTGTTCAACGACAATCAGAACCCATGAGCACCAGCCACTCCAACGTCGACCCGGCCGAACTGGCCAAATTTTCTGATCTGGCCCACCGCTGGTGGGACCCCGAAAGCGAATTCCGTCCTTTGCACCAAATCAATCCGCTGCGCTTGGAGTGGATTCATGGGCTGGCGAATTTGAGCGGTCAGCGCGTGCTTGACGTGGGCTGCGGCGGGGGCATTTTGGCCGACGCCATGGCCCGCAAAGGCGCGCAAGTGCTGGGCATTGATTTGGCCACCAAATCCCTCAAGGTGGCGCAATTGCATGCCTTGGAGGCGGGCACGCAAGGGGTGCAGTACCGCGAAGTCAGTGCAGAAGCACTGGCCGCCGAGCAGCCCTCGCAATTTGACGTGGTGACCTGCATGGAAATGCTCGAACACGTGCCCGACCCGGCATCGGTGGTCAAAGCTTGCGCGCAAATGGTCAAGCCGGGTGGCTGGGTGTTCTTCTCGACGCTCAACCGCAACCCTAAATCGTTTTTGTTCGCCATCGTCGGGGCCGAATACCTCCTCAAGTTGTTGCCCAAAGGCACCCACGAATACGCGCGCATGATCAAACCCAGCGAATTGTCGCAATGGGCGCGCGACGCCGGGCTCGATGCCCAAGGCTTCAAAGGCATGGAATACAACCCCTTCACCAAGCGCTATTGGCTCAGCCAAGACAGCAGCGTCAATTACCTGCTTGCGTGCAGAAAGAACTGAGCCATGTTTGAGCAAGTCCAAGCCGTGCTGTTTGACCTGGACGGCACCCTGATCGACAGCGCCCCAGACTTGGGCGCCGCTGTCGACACAATGCGCGTGCAGCGCGGTTTGCCTTCTTTGCCCCTCGCGCACTACCGACACATGGCGGGCGCCGGTGCCCGCGGCATGCTGGGCATCGCCTTTGGCATGACCCCCGAACACCCCGATTTTTTGGCCATGCGCGAGGAGTTTTTTGTCAACTACGAAAACGCCATGACCGTGCGCACGCGCATTTTCGACGGCGTGCCTGAAATGCTGGCCGCCTTGGTCGCCAAAGGTTTGCCCTGGGGCGTGGTGACCAACAAATCCAGCCGTTTCACGGACCCACTGACGGCTGCCATGCCCTTGTTTGCCACCGCACGCGCCGTCGTCAGCGGCGACACCACGCCCCACGCCAAACCCCACCCCGAGCCGCTTTACGAAGCCGCCCGACGCCTGCGCGTTGACCCCGCCCGATGCGTCTATGTGGGCGACGACGAGCGCGACATCGTGGCCGGCTTGGCGGCAGGCATGGGCACCGTGGCCGCCACCTACGGCTACTTGGGCGCGCAGACCGACATTTCGCGCTGGAACGCGCATTTGCACATCGATTCACCCATGGACCTCTTGAAAGCGCTGCAAAGCGCCTAAAATAGGCAACTCAGGGGCTGCACTGGTTTCGACATGGGTTCGGACGCGTGGCAGGGCATGTCGAGGTTCCGATCCTCGTAAATCTTCGGAAAAAAAACTAACTGCAAACGACGAACGTTTCGCACTCGCTGCTTAATCCAGCGAGCCTTGCAACAGTTGGCCGATAGGCTGGGCAAGGGCGGTCGCAAGACCGTCCAGGCTGCAAGGTAAAACATATGGGCTGGCGCCACACCGGGTACCTTGGTGTGGCGTGAGAAAAAAGGGTACTGGCTGGGTGTTCAGCGTGTCGCTGCGCGGTTCATTTGGCGAGACTCAAATCAGACGACTACACATGTAGAACTGTACGAAAAAGGCTTATGGACGGGGGTTCAAATCCCCCCAGCTCCACCA
>JAHECM010000084.1 GCA_024641725.1 Limnohabitans sp.
TTTGCCCTTATTGATTTCAAACCCTGGAGACATTCCCATGAGCCGTGAAGTTGTTGTTGTCAGCGGTGTGCGCACCGCCATTGGTACCTATGGCGGCAGCCTCAAGGACATTCCCCCCACCGAGCTGGCCGCGCTGGTCGTGCGCGAATCACTGGCCCGCGCTGGCGTAGACGGCAAAGACGTGGGCCATGTGGTGTTTGGCCATGTGGTCAACACCGAACCCAAAGACATGTACCTGTCGCGCGTGGCCGCCATCAACGGCGGTTGCGCCGAAGGCACCCCCGCCTTCAACGTCAACCGCCTGTGCGGCTCAGGCTTGCAGGCCATCGTCTCGGCCAGCCAGTCCATCTTGCTGGGCGACACCGACATCGCCATCGGCGGCGGTGCAGAAAACATGAGCCGTGGCCCCTACGCCAGCTTGTCCGCGCGCTGGGGTGCCCGCATGGGCGACACCAAGATGGTCGACATGGTGGTCGGCGCGCTGCACGACCCCTTCCACACCATCCACATGGGCGTGACGGCTGAAAACGTGGCCGCCAAGTACGGCATCACGCGCGAGATGCAAGACGCGCTGGCGGTCGAAAGCCACAACCGCGCCGAACGCGCCACCGCCGCCGGTTACTTCAAAGACCAAATCGTGCCGGTCATGCTCAAGAGCAAAAAAGGCGAAGTGGCCTACACCACCGACGAGCATTTCCGCCCCGGCTGCAAGCTCGAAGACATGGCCAAACTCAAACCTGTGTTCGTCAAAGAAAACGGCACCGTGACCGCCGGCAACGCTTCGGGCATCAACGACGCGGCATCGGCCGTGGTGCTGATGGAAGCCGGTGCCGCCAAAGCCCGGGGGGCCAAGCCCCTGGCCCGCTTGGTCGGTTATGCCCACACCGCTTTGGACCCCAAAATCATGGGCGTCGGCCCGATCTCGGCCACGCAAGCCGTGCTCAAGAAAACCGGCTTGAGCGTCAATGACCTGGACGTGATCGAGGCCAACGAAGCCTTTGCCGCACAAGCCTGCGCCGTGACGCGCGAGCTGGGCCTGGACCCGGCCAAAGTCAACCCCAACGGCTCGGGCATCTCGTTGGGTCACCCGATTGGCGCGACCGGCGCACTGATCACCGTCAAAGCCATCCACGAACTGCACCGCGTGAATGGCCGCTACGCCCTGGTGACCATGTGCATCGGCGGTGGCCAAGGCATCGCAGCGATCTTCGAGCGCCTGTGAGCTGAGCGGGGGGCTTGTGCCCCTCCGCCCATCCATCGCGCACGGGGTGCGGCTCCTACATTGGCGCACCGCCGCGATGGGGCCATTGAACTCCCCAGCCCATCCATCGCGCACGGGGTGCGGCTCCTACGTTGGCGCACCGTTGTGGGAGCGGCGCCCCCGCCGCGATGGGGCTGGTGCTGCCACTTTGGGCTTACAGCAAAGGCCGCAGTTCCCTTGCGGCGTCCTGCAACAGGGGCAGCCATTGGCGTTGCACCGCTGCGTCTGACAGCTGCTCGGCCGTGCCCACCACATTCAGCGCAGCCAAGGTCTGGCCTTGCATATTGCGCAGCGGAACGGCCAAGGCGTGGATGCCCAGCTCGTGCGCATCGCGGGCCAAGCAAAAGTCATCGCGCCGCACCTGATCGATCAACGCTTTGAACTGGGCCGCCACCACGACGGTCTGCGGCGTGATGCGGGCCAGCTCGCGTCCTTTGATCCAAGCATTGAATTCGGCCTTGGGCCAGCACGCCAGCAACATGCGCCCGGTGGACGTGGCGTGCGCGGGCAAGCGTGCGCCCAGGTGCAGGCCATAGGCCAAGTGCCGCACCGGCTCGGCCACACCTGCGCTGCGGGCCACGATCACACCCTCCCCACCATCGAGCACCACCGCACTGAAGGCCGCCTGCGTCTGCTGGGCCAAACGGTTGAGCGTGGGCTGCAGCGTGCGCGGCAGGCGCGAGGTGGCCATGTAACTGCCTGCAAAGCGCAGCACCCGTGCCGACAGCCAGTAGTGGCTGCCGTCCGTCTCCAGGTATCCCAGCTCGGCCAGCGTGAGCAAATGCCTGCGCGCCGCTGCCCGCGTGATGCCGGTGCGCTGCGCGGCCAGCGTCGCGTTCAGGCGCTGGCGCTCGGTGTCAAAGGCTTCGAGCACGGCCAGGCCCTTGGCCAGGCCTTCGATGTAATCTGCTTTGGCAATGGGCATGGTCTGGTTTCTTGAGGTACATCAATTGCGCGATCATCGCACAATCGGTTTGCCATTCGCGCAAACATTCAGGGAGCGTGGGCTCCACCCGCTGGCCAAATGCCTAAGCTCGGGGGATTGATTTTCAGAGAAAGCCACGGAGACTCTTCATGACCAAAGCCACCCGCACCCAAGTTGCCATCATTGGCGCAGGCCCATCAGGCTTGCTGCTCGGCCAGCTCCTGCACAAAGCGGGCATTGACGCCATCATCGTGGAACGCCAGACAGGCGACTACGTGCTCAGCCGCATCCGCGCAGGCGTGCTGGAACAAGTGACCATGGACCTGCTTGACGAAGCCGGTGTGGGTGAACGCATGCACGCCGAAGGGCTGGTGCACGGCGGCTTTGACCTGCTTTTCAAGGGTGCACGCCACCGCATGGACATGAACCAGCTCACGGGCGGCAAAAATGTCATGGTTTACGGCCAAACCGAAGTCACCCGCGACCTGATGGACGCCCGCCAAGCTGCGGGCCTGCCCACGGTGTACGAAGCGGCCAACGTGCAGGTGCACGAATTCGACAGCGCCAAGCCCCGCGTGAGCTACGAAAAAGACGGCCAGACCCACACCATCGAGTGCGATTTCATCGCCGGTTGCGACGGCTTTCATGGCGTGTGCCGCGCCAGCGCCCCCAAAGACAAAATCCGCGAATACGAAAAGGTTTACCCCTTTGGCTGGCTGGGCGTGCTGTCAGACACACCGCCCGTGCACCATGAACTGATTTACGCCAACAGCATCCGAGGCTTTGCCCTGTGCTCGCAGCGCAGCGCCACCCGCAGCCGCTATTACCTGCAAGTGCCGCTGACCGACAAAGTCGAAGACTGGAGCGACGAAGCTTTTTGGGAAGAGCTGCGCAACCGCCTCGACCCCGAGGCGCGCGAACACTTGGTCACCGGCCCCAGCATCGAAAAAAGCATCGCCCCGCTGCGCAGCTTTGTGACCGAGCCCATGCGCTTTGGCCGCATGTTTTTGGCTGGCGACGCCGCCCACATCGTGCCGCCCACCGGGGCCAAGGGCCTGAACCTGGCCGCCACCGACGTCAAGTACCTGTCCAACGCCTTCATCGAGTACTACCAAGACCAGTCCGAAGCGGGCATCGACAACTACTCCGAACGCTGCCTGCGCCGCATCTGGCGCGCCGAGCGCTTCAGCTGGTGGTTCACCAGCCTGATGCACCGCTTTCCCGGCGAAGGCGAGATCGCGCAAAAGCTCCAAGAAGCCGAGCTCGACTACTTGGTCCACAGCGAATCCGGCTCGCGCACCGTGGCCGAGAACTACGTGGGTTTGCCACTGGACTTTGGCGATCGTTAAGCCCACAAGCGACACGCATCGCCTCGGCATGCACCTCATCGCGCACAGGGTGCGGCTCCTACGGGGCTGCTTGACTTGTAGGAGTAGCACCCTGTGCGCGATGGCTGATGCACTTCGGGCGCTCTGTCGCACACGGGGTGCGGCTCCTACAAAACGCGGCCAATTGCAGCGGCAACAGGGGCTCTGACGGGTTGCTTGTTGCCACTATGATGGGCCCATGAGCACACACAAACCTTTGCGCGGCATCCGCGTTTTGAGCCTTGCCCTCAACCTGCCCGGCCCGGCCGCGCTGATGCGCTTGGCGCAAATGGGGGCCAACTGCACCAAGGTGAATCCGCCCACGGGCGACCCGATGCAGCACTACACACCCGACGGTTATGCGCTGCTGCACACGGGCGTCAAGCACCAAACGATCGACCTCAAAACAGATAAAGGCCAAGCCGCGCTGCACAAATTGCTGCCCAAAACCGATGTGCTGCTGACCTCGTTTCGCCCTTCGGCCTTGAGCAAACTTGGCCTGGGCTGGAAGGTGCTGCACAAGCAGTACCCGGCGCTCAGCCTGATCGAGGTGGTGGGCGCGCCCGGCCCGCTGGCCGAGATCCCGGGCCACGACCTGACTTACCAAGCCGAGGTGGGCCTGGTCAACGGCATGGACTTGCCGCCCAGCTTGTTTGCCGACATGGGCGGCGCGCTCATGGCCAGCGAGGCCACGCTCAAAGCCGTGCTCTCACTCAAGACCACGGGCCAAGGCACGCGCCACGAGGTGGCCCTGTCCAGCGCCGCCGCTTGGCTGGCTTTGCCGCGCCAATTGCGCATGACCACCCCCGATGGCGCGGTGGGCGGTGCCCACGCGGGCTACCGCATGTATGCCTGCAAAAATGGCCGTGTGGCTGTGGCCGCGCTGGAGCCGCACTTTGCGCGCAGCCTGTGCGAAGCCGCTGGCGTGGCACTGAGCCACCCGGTCAAAGACCTGTTCAAGCCCGCCACCCGACAAGCGATTGAGGTCTTTTTGGCCGGCCAAACTCGTACCCAACTGGACAAGCTGGCCACAGCCAAAGACATTCCGCTGATGACACTGCCGCGCTGAACGCGCTGAACGCGCTCAGTCGGCCAGCGGTGCAGGCAAGCGCTTCAAGGTGCGCACTTTGGACGCGCTGATGATCACGGCCTGCACGCCAAAGCCGAGCACCACGCACCACAAACTGACCGACACCGGAAACGACACGCCGAGCACCCCGCCCAGCGCAGCCCCCAGTGGGCGGGCACCGGTGCTGACCACGATGTTGATGGACGTGACCCGCCCGATCATGGCGCGTGGCGTGACGGTCTGACGCAAGGTGGTGGAGGTGATGGTCCAGATGATGGGCCCCGCCCCGAACAAAAAGTAAGACACAGCCGCCAGCCAACCCAGCGGCCAAAACAGCGTCAAGGCCATCGTGAAAGCGGCCAACACCGAAAAATAAGGCCCCAACAAAATGGCCTGCCCAAACGGCAAACGCGACACCACACGCGGGGCCAGCAAGGCCCCTACGATCATGCCCACCCCATAACAGGCCAACGTGACCCCCACGCCGCTCGCATCCAGCCCCAGGTCATGAATGGCATAGGGCACGTAGGCCGCTTGCAGCATGAACCACGAGATGTTCCAGGCGATCGAGCAAAACACGATGGGCCGCAGCAAATCGCTTTGCCACACCCAGCGGGCACCGTCTTGCAGTTCCAGCAAGGGGTGGCGCTCGGGCAGCGCGGCCCGGGCGGGCTCTGCGATGCCGCGCAGGCACAGCACCGCGGACACCGACAAGATGCCCGACAGCACAAAGGCCGCGGACGCCCCCGTCCAGGCGATCAAGGCCCCAGCCAACGCAGGCCCAGCCGCAAATGCCGCGCTGCGCGCCAGCTCCAGCCGCCCATTGGCCCGGGCCAGCGCCTGCACCGGCACCAGCGCAGGCACCAACGATGGCGCCGCCACACTGAAAGCCACCGTGCCCACCGCCGCCATAAAGCCAATGCCCGCCAGCGCCACGATCGACACCTGGCCCGACACGATCAGCGCCAGCAACAGCAGCAGGGCCAGCGCCCGCAGCGCCTCGGCCCAGGCCATGAGCCGCGTGCGCGAAGTGCGGTCGGCCAGCAAGCCCAAGGGCATGGAGAGCAGCAAAAACGGCAAGGACTGGATCGAAGCCAGCAAACCGATCTCACCGGGCCCCGCCTGCAACAGAAGCACCGCCACGATGGGCACCGCCGCAAGGCTCAACTGCTCGGCCGACTGGGCCAACAAGTTGGACCAGGCCAAGCGCTGAAATGGGGCGGACAAGGTGGCGGACATCAAAAGCCTTTCAAGACGCCGCATCCTAATGCGCCA
>JAHECM010000096.1:0-1577 GCA_024641725.1 Limnohabitans sp.
GTGTTGTTGATGTGCTCGTCACCCCGGAACACATGGCTGATGGCCATGTCCCAGTCGTCGATCACCACGGCAAAGTTGTAGGTGGGCACGCCCAAAGCCCCCGCGACAGCGTCGTCTTCTGGAGCGCGCTGAATGATCAAGTCGTCAATCTCGGTGTTGCTGATGCTGATCGGGCCTTTGACCAGATCGTCCCAGCTCACCACACCGTCCACCGGGTTGGCAAAGCGGACCACCGGCTTCACGCCCACCGGCACGGGAGGCAAGGTTTTGCCTGGGGCAGGACGCCAAGTGCGGTCGTACAAGCGCTTTTCGCCACGCGCTTCTTGGGCGGCCTTCATGGCCTCCAGGTCGGCGGGGGTGCAGTAGCAGCGGTAAGCGGTGCCTGCGGCCAACATCTGGTCAATGACCGCTTGGTAACGGTCCAAGCGCTGCATTTGGTAAATCGGGCCCTCGTCGTAGCCCAAACCCAGCCACTGCATGGATTGCAAAATTTGATCCACCGAGTCTTGGCTGGACCGGGCCACATCGGTGTCCTCAATGCGCAGCACAAACTCGCCACCGAAGTGGCGGGCATAGGCCCAAGAATACAAAGCCGTGCGGGCCGTGCCCAAATGCAGAAATCCCGTAGGAGATGGGGCGATGCGGGTGCGGATTTTCGTCATGAATTCAAATCAAAAGGTATCGAGACCACGTGCCAAGTCTTTTTGCACGTCTTGCGGATGCTCCAGCCCCACGGCCACGCGGATCAAACCCTGGCCAATGCCAGCGGCTTGGCGCTGGGCCTCGGTCAAGCGGCCATGCGAGGTGCTTGCCGGATGGGCTGCCAGCGTTTTGGTGTCGCCCAAATTGGTGGACAGCGACAACAGCTTCATCGAGTCCAGCACATGAAAAGCCCGTTCACGCGCTTGTTCAGGACCGGAGGCTTTCACGTCAAACGACAGCACCGCGCCGCCTAAGCCCGACATCTGGCGCATGGCCAATTCGTGCTGCGGATGACTCTTGAGGCCAGGGTAATGCACCCGGGCCACTGACGGATGCGCCTCCAGCCAATCGGCCAGTGCGTGGGCGCGCACGGTCTGTGCACGCATGCGCAGGTCCAGCGTTTCCAAGCCTTTGAGCACCACCCACGCGTTGAAAGGCGCCAAGGTCATGCCGCCACTCTTGAGCACGGGCAAGAACTTTTCAGTGATGAGTTGTTGGCTGGCACACAAAGCACCGGCCATCACGCGGCCCTGGCCGTCCAGGTATTTGGTGCCCGAATGCATGATGATGTCCGCCCCCATCGGGGCCGGGCGCTGCAAAGCGGGCGTGGCAAAACAGTTGTCCACCGCAAACAAAGCCCCCGCGTTGTGCGCCAAGTCGGCCAGCGCCTGAATGTCGCACACCTCGGTCAGCGGATTGGTGGGCGTCTCAGCAAACAGCAAACGCGTGTTGGGCCGAATGGCGGCCCGCCAAGCGGACAAGTCCGTCTGAGACACAAAGCTTGACTCGACGCCGAACTTGGCCAAATCCGAGCCAATCAGTTTGATGGTCGAGCCAAACATGGACTGCGAACACACCACATGGTCGCCTGCTTT
>JAHECM010000096.1:1677-5833 GCA_024641725.1 Limnohabitans sp.
CGGACAAGTCCGTCTGAGACACAAAGCTTGACTCGACGCCGAACTTGGCCAAATCCGAGCCAATCAGTTTGATGGTCGAGCCAAACATGGACTGCGAACACACCACATGGTCGCCTGCTTTAAGCAAACCCATGCACATCATCAAAATGGCCGACATGCCCGAAGCCGTGCCCATGCAAGCCTCGGTGCCCTCCAAAGCGGCCAAGCGCTGCTCCATGCTGGCCACCGTGGGATTGCCGTAGCGGCCATAGGTGTAGCCTTCTTCGTCCCCCGCAAAACGGGCGGCAGCAGCGGCCGCCGTGGGCTGAACATAGCCGCTGGTCAGGTACAGGGCTTCAGAATTTTCGCCATATTGGCTGCGCTCAACGGCGGCACGCACTGCCAAGGTATCAATGTGCAGATCGTCAAATCGGGAAGACTCGGACATGTTGTTTCTCACTCAGAAGCGTTGGGCAAAGCCAGGCGGGAGTTGTCATCGTCCCCCTCCTGCACCTGCAGCCGGTTGTCGTTCAAACGGGTGATGTCGGCAGCCGAAATGTCGCCCGTCACATACACACCGTCAAAGCAAGACGCGTCAAACCCATCGATTTGACCGCCGCCAATGCGGGCCCGCGCCACAGCGGTTTTCATGGCGTCCACATCTTGGTAAATCAAAGCGTCGCAGCCAATGATCTGGCGAATCTCTTCGATGCTGCGGCCATGCGCCACCAGCTCCTCCGGCGTGGGCATGTCGATGCCGTACACGTTGGGAAAGCGCACGGGGGGCGCAGCGCTGGCCATGTAAACCTTGCGCGCGCCCGCGTCTCGCGCCATCTGCACAATTTCTTTGCTGGTGGTGCCGCGCACGATCGAGTCGTCCACCAGCAACACATTGCGCCCCTTGAATTCGCTGGTGATGACGTTGAGCTTTTGGCGCACCGACTTTTTGCGCACCTCTTGGCCCGGCATGATGAACGTGCGGCCCACATAACGATTTTTGACAAAACCCTCACGGTATGGAATGCCCAACAAATGGGCCAACTCGGTGGCGCTGGGGCGGCTGGACTCGGGGATCGGGATCACCACATCAATGTCGCTGGGTGGCACCGTCGAGATCACCCGCTTGGCCAGTGTTTCACCCAAATTCAAGCGGGCTTGGTACACCGAGATGCCGTCCATGGTCGAGTCAGGCCGGGCCAAATACACGAACTCAAAAATACAAGGATTGAGCTGCGCCTTTTCGGCGCACATGGCGCTGTGCACCTGCCCTTGCAAGTCCACAAAAATGGCTTCTCCGGGGGCCACATCGCGCTCGAAAGTCTGCATCGTGCCCTCCAAGGCCACCGACTCGCTGGCCAGCATGACCGTACCGTCCTTGCCTCGGCCCATGCACAAAGGGCGAATGCCGTGCGGGTCACGGAACGCCAGCAAACCGTGACCCGCAATCAAAGCGATCACCGCATACGAGCCCTTGACACGGCGATTCACACCGCGCACCGCCTCGAACACATCTTGCGGGGCCAGTGGCAAACCACGCGTGGTTTTTTCCAGCTCATGCGCCAGCACGTTCAAGAGCACCTCTGAATCGCTCTCGGTGTTGATGTGGCGGTGGTCATTGGAAAACAACTCCGCCTTGAGCGCGTGGGCATTGGTCAGGTTGCCGTTGTGCACCAGCACCAAGCCAAAAGGCGCGTTGACGTAAAAAGGCTGCGCCTCTTCTTCGCTGAAAGCATTGCCCGCCGTGGGGTAACGCACCTGGCCCAAGCCGCAATTGCCCGGCAAAGCGCGCATATTGCGGGTGCGAAACACATCACGCACCATGCCCTTGGCCTTGTGCATGAAAAATTTGCGGTCCAGCTGGGTCACGATGCCCGCCGCATCCTGGCCACGGTGCTGCAACAGCAAAAGGCCGTCGTAAATCAACTGATTGACCGGCGCCGAACTGGCGACTCCCACGATTCCGCACATAGTTTTATCCGTTCAAAACATCAAATTAGGGGGGGGCACTGGCCGCATCAGCTCGGCAAGTAACGCAGCAAAGCATCGGGCAGCACGGGCTTGAGGCCCTCGAGCAACACGTTCAGCCAAACGGGGCCCTGCGCTTCATGCCACCAGGCCTTGTGCGCCATACCCAACAACTGCACCAGCACCGTGACCACCAGCAACAGCAACACGCCACGCGCCACGCCAAACGCCGCGCCGAGCGCCCGGTCAGCGGGGCGCAAGCCCACGGTCTCGACCAGTTTTTTGAGCAACCAAGACAGCCAACCTGCGGCAAACAGCGCGGCCACGAAGACCAGCACAAAAGCCGCCGCGTACTTGACCTGATCGGCCGCATCACCGAGCACAGGCAGGCGTTGCGCCACATCCTGGGCCAGCCACTGCGCCAACACAAAAGCGGCCACCCAGGCCGCCAGCGACATCAATTCGTACACCAAACCGCGCCAAGCGCCCACCACCATGGACAGCAGCAGCACTGCGCACATCAGCCCATCGGTGGAGAGCAGATCCATCTCAGTGCGTCAGGACGGCTGCGGGCAAATCCAGCTTGCGAATGCGCGCTGCGGCTTTGTCGGCATCGGCCTTGGACTCGAAGGGGCCCACGCGCACACGGGTGGTTTTTTTGCCATCCTTGCCCTCCAGAACTTGGATGTAGGTCTTCAGCCCCGCTTGCTCCAGCTTGCGCCTGACCTCGCGCACCTTGTCGGCATCGCTGAAAGCGCCGACCTGCACCATTGCTTTGGCATGCTCGGGCGCCGCAGACTTGCCCTCCAACAAGGCTTTGGCCTTGGCACCGTCTGCCGCTGGTTTGGGCGCTGCGGGTTTTTCGGACTGATCGGGCTTGACCGCTGCGGGTGCAGGCTTGGGGGCTGCGGGCTTGGCTTCGGCCATGGCTGCAGTCGTTGAAGCTGTTGCAGCGGGTTTGGCAGGCGCGCTGGCTTCGGGCAACACCACCTCTTCTTTGCCATCGTCCAGACTGGCCTGAGCGCTCACCACCTCAGACGCGGGCAACAATGGTTTGGCCGGAGCCTGCGCAGCAGGCACAGGTTGGCCGCTGGTCAAGGGAGACACGCTTTCGCGGTCGGGAATCAAAATGGGCGTGTCCACCGCCACAGGCCGGGGCTGGGTGTCAAACAGCAAAGGAAAGGCGACCACCGCCACAAACACCAAGACCACCGCCCCAATGAGGCGGTAACGGGCACGCCGACGCACCACTTCTAAGCTGTCGGGCGTACCGCCAATGGCGGATTCGGCAGACGTTGCAGCGTTTTGACCAGGAAGACGGAACTTGAAAAAAGCCATGGCAGAGTGCTCACGGGTTCAGGTGTTTGGCTTGCAACCGGGGGACCCCGTTTTGCAAGACACCGCCCACGGTATAGAAGGAGCCAAAGACGACGATTCTATCAGCCGGGCCTGCCGCCTCGATGGCCGCCTGCAGGGCCGCCAAGGGGTCTGGGTGCACGCTGCTGGTGGCGTCAGCGCGTGTGTTTTGAGCCTGCCAGGCCTGCTGCAGCGCTTGGGCCTTGGCAGCGCGGGCCACCGGCAAATCGGTGAAATACCAGCGGTCCAACATGGGCGCCACGCGCTCCAGCATGGGCAACAAGTCCTTGTCGGCCATGGCCCCAAAAACAGCATGGGTGGTGGGATAAAAACCCATCGCATCCAAATTGGCCGCCAGTGCCGCCACCGAATGGGGGTTGTGAGCCACGTCCAACACCAACACCGGTTCGCCCGGCACGATCTGGAACCGCCCCGGCAACTCCACCATGGCCAAGCCATTGCGCACCGCCTGCGCCGTCACCGGTATGCGGCTCCGCAACGCCTCCAGCGCCGCCAACGCGCCAGAGGCATTGGCCAACTGGTTGGCCCCACGCAGCGCCGGGTAGGCCATGCCGCTGTATCGCCGCCCCCGTCCAGCCCACGCCCATTGCTGCTTGTCCCCGTTGAAATTGAAGTCGCGCCCCAAAAGCCACAGGTCTGCGCCCACAGCGGCGGCCTGTGCCACCACGCTTTGCGGAGGCACCGGATCGCTCACCACCACGGGCCTGCCGGCGCGCATGATGCCCGCCTTCTCAAACCCAATGGTTTCGCGGTCCAGCCCCAAAATGGCCGTGTGGTCAATGTCGATGCTGGTGACCACCGCGCAGTCCGCGTCGATGATGTTCACCGCGTCCAG
>JAHECM010000100.1 GCA_024641725.1 Limnohabitans sp.
ATGTGGCCATCAGCTGCGACATGCGCATTGCCGCGAGCGACGCGGTGTTCTCGGTGCCTGCAGGCCGCTTGGGTCTGGGCTACCGCTACTCGGCCATGAAGAACCTGGTGGACCTGATCGGGCCCGGCGCAGCCAAGGATTTGTTCTTCACAGCGCGCCGCATCGACGCCGCCGAGGCGCACCGCCTGGGCTTGGTCTCGCGCACCGCACCCGTGGAAGGTTTGACCGAGCTGCTGGCCGAGTACACCAAAGCACTCGATGAAAACGCGCCGCTGACACTCCAAGCCGCCAAGTTCATCACCCGCGAAATCCTCAAGACCTCACCCAACGCCGACCTGGCGCATTGCCAGCAACTCATTCGCGGCTGCTTTGACAGCGCCGATTACGCCGAGGGCCGCAAGGCCTTCATGGAAAAACGCAAGCCCGCCTTCAAAGGCGTCTGAACTTTCAGACACACCACGGAGAACACACATGCAGTCTTATTGGACGATCTCAGACGACAACGGCTCACGCCTGGAACTGCGCGAGGTGGACACCCCGCAACCCGGCGCAGGCCAAGTGCTGGTCAAGATGCACGCCGCCTCACTCAACCGAGGTGAGTTCATCCACGGTCACGGCCTGCACGCCGCAGGCAGCGCCAAAGCCGCAGGCATGGAAGGCGCGGGCGACATCGTGCAGCTGGGCGAGGGTGTCACAGGCTGGAAGGCGGGCGACCGCGTGATGGGCCGCTGTCCTGGCGCGTTCTCGCAATACGCCTTGATGGATGTGCGCGAAATGATGCCCGTGCCCGCACGCCTGACGCTCGAAGAGGCCGCCTCCGTCCCACTGACCTTTTTGGTCACGCACGACCTGCTGGTGCTGCAAGGCCAACTGCAAGCGGGTCAGTGGCTGCTGGTCAACGGCGTCTCGTCGGGCGTGGGCGTGGCGTCGCTGCAAATGGCCAAGGTGCTGGGCGCCAAGGTCATCGGCACCTCGGGCTCACAGGCCAAGCTCGACCAGCTCAAGCCCTTGGGGCTGGACGTGGGCATCTGCACACGCGCGCCGGATTTTCATGACGCGGTGATGCAGGCCACGGCAGGTGCAGGGGCCAACTTGGCCGTCAACACGGTCGGCGGCACGGTCTTTGCCGAGAGCCTGCGCAGCCTGGCGTTTCAGGGCCGCATGGGCATCGTGGGTTATGTGGACGGCACGCTCACAGCGCCGATTGACCTGGAAACCCTGCACGCCAAACGCCTGACAATTTTTGGTGTGTCCAACAAGCTGCGCACACCGACACAACGCGCCGACGGCATCGCCAAGTTTGCGGCGCAGATCCTGCCCGCATTGGCCGATGGCCGCATCCAGCCCATGATCGACCGAACGTTCGACTTTGAGGCCATGCCGCAAGCCAAGGCCCACATGCAGAGCAACCAGCACACGGGCAAGATCGTGCTGCGCATCGGCTGACCACGCCCCTACAAGGAGGAGACACGCGATGAACACAAGAAACACCCTCGCCGCTTGCGCATTGGCCTTGCTGGGCGCAGGCGTGCACGCGCAGTCCGGTGCACCCTACCCCAACAAACCCGTCAAGCTGCTGGTGGGCTTTGCGCCCGGCGGCGCCGCCGACCATGTGGCGCGCTCCATGAGCGACGCGTTTGGGCGCGCCTTGGGCACCAGCGTCGTGGTCGAAAACCGTGCAGGCGCGGGTTCGAGCATCGCCGCAGAAATCGCGGCCAAGGCCCCAGCCGATGGCTACACGGTGCTGATCGCCAGCCCCAGCAGCATCTCGGTGAACCCAGCGCTCAACCCCAAACTGGGCTACTCCGCCAAGGACTTGGCCCCGGTGACCAAAATCACCACCTCGCCTTTGGTCGTCGCGGTCAACCCGAACATCGGCATCAACACCCTGCAAGACCTGATTGCTCGGGCCAAAAAAGAGCCCGGCCGCATCAACTACGCCACCTCGGGCAATGGCTCGGCGCCGCACTTGGGCGGCGCGCTCTTCACGCAGTTGGCCAATGTGGACCTGACGCACATCCCGTTTCGGGGTGGCGGCCCGGCCATCCAGTCGCTGATCGCGGGCGACACGCAAGTGACCTTTGGCACGCCGCCATCGGTCTTGCCCATGGTGCAGGCCGGTCGCCTGAAAGCTCTGGCCGTCAGCACGTCTGAGCGCACCGCGCTGGTGCCCGGCGTGCCCGGTTCGCGCGAAGCGGGTCTGCCCGAATACAACATCGAATTTTGGTACGGCATCTTTGTGCCTGCGGCCACGCCCGCTCCGGTGGTCAAAAAGATTTACGAAGCCGCGCAATGGGCCATGGCCCAGCCCAACGTGAAGGCCGCACTGGCCCGGGAGGGCACCGATGTGGAGCTGTCCAAGTCGGCTGACCAATTTGCGGCCTTTTTGCAAGAAGACGCGAAGTTCTGGGTCAAACTGGTCAAGAGCGCGGGCGTCAAACTCGACTGAGAAGGAGTGTGCAAGATGGTGAAATACGGTGTTTTGCAAATTGAATCGATGAAGGACCGCTGCACCGCCGCCGAATGGCAGGCGCGCGTGGACCTGGCGGCTTGTTATCGGCTGGTGGACCTGTACGGACTGTCGGACATGATGGCCAACCACGTGTCGAGCCATGTGCCCGGCGAGCCGGGCGCGTTTTTGATCAACGCCTACGGCATGATGTACGAAGAGATCACGGCGTCCAGCTTGGTCAAGATCGACCTGCACGGCCGCATTCTGTCCCAGCCCGACTTTGGCGCGCTGAACTACGGCATCAACAAAGCGGGGTATGTGATCCACAGCGCGGTGCACAACGCCCGCCCCGAAGTGGCCTGCGTCATCCACACCCACAGCTGGGCGTCGATGGCCGTGTCTGCGCTCGAATGCGGACTGCTGCCCATCACACAAACGTCGATGCGATTTCTCAAGATCGGTTACCACGACTACCAGGGCGTGGTGCTGAACGAAGAAGAACAAGCCTCGCTGCTCAAAGACCTGGGGCAAAGCGAAGCCTTGATGCTGCGCAACCACGGCGCACTGGTGGTGGGGCGCTCAGTGGGCGAAGCCTTCAACTGGATGCACCGGCTGGAGCTGGCTTGCCAAACGCAACTGGCGGCCATGGCCTGCAACACCCCGTTCGCCAAAGTCCCTCAGCCCATCCTCGAAGAAACCTGGAACAACTACCAGCCCAGCACGCGCAGACCTTATGGCCTGATGGAGTGGCCAGCGCTGCTGCGCAAACTTGACCGCTTGGACCCCAGCTACAAAACCTGACCAGGCACCCACTCACCCAACTGACCCGGCCATTCTGGCAAAGGGCGCTGCATTGCAAGGAGACAAGATGATCCGTTTATTGGGGCTGCGCATCCGCAGCATGGCCTTGAGCTCAGGTCTGCTGGCGCTGATCGGTTTAGCCGGTTTGGCCAGCTTGTCCGCTTTGCCCGCGCTCGCGCAAGGCAGTTACCCGAGCAAACCCGTCAAAGTGGTTGTGGCTTTTACCGCAGGCGGCACCACCGACATCTTGGCGCGCTTGGTGGCGCAGCAACTCACCGAGAAGCTCAAACAGCCCTTTGTGATCGACAACAAACCCGGCGCTGGCGGCAACCTGGGCACCGAGCTGGTGGTGCGTGCGCCTGCCGACGGCTACACATTGCTGGTCAACTCGGTGGGGCCGATCGCGGTCAACCCCACGCTGTACGGCAAACTGCCCTACAACCCGCTCACCGATCTGGTGCCCGTGGTGCAAATTGCGGATGTGCCCAACGTGTTGGTGGTTCACCCCAGCGTGCCCGCGCACAACATGGACGAGCTGGTGGCCTACGCCAAAGCCAACCCGGGCAAGCTCAATTACGGCTCCACGGGCATCGGCACCTCCTCGCACCTGTCGAGCTTCATGCTGGGCAAGCGCGTGGGGTTTGAGGCCACGCACATCCCCTACAAAGGGGCTGACGCGCTCAAAGACTTGCTGGCCGGACGCATCCAGTTCATGTTCGCCACCATCCCCTCGGTCATGCAGCACATCACCGCAGGCAAGTTGCGCCCGGTGGCCGTGAGCAGCCTCAAGCGCTCGCGGGCCTTGCCCGATGTGCCCACCGTGGTCGAAAAAGGTTTCCCCAACTTTGAAGCGGGTTCGTGGTTCGGGTTTTTTGCCCCCAAAGGCACACCTGAAGCGGTCATCCAAGCCGTCAACAAAACCGTCAATGAGATGCTCTTGATCCCGGCCATCGAGCAACAAATGATCGCGCAGGGCGCAGACCCGGCCGGCGGCACGCCCGCCCAGTTTGGCCAGTTCACCCAGCGTGAACACGACAAGTGGCGCGTGATCGTGCGCGAGTCGGGCGCACGCGCCGAGTGAGCTCACTCATGCACACGCCACGGCGCTTGATGCTCTCGCAGAAGATGTTGGACGCGCTTGGGCCAGACATCCTCCAACACACCCAGGGCCATGCTCTAGAGCTGGTGTCGATCGAGTCGGCGATGGCTCAGCAGCGGCGCGACATCGACGCGGTTTTCATCTCACGCGAAGTCACCGGCACCTCGACCAAACACGAGGTGCACCCCGAGCTGCAAGAGTGCTACGACCTGATGTTGGCCAACACCGGTTTGCAATGGGTGCACATCCATTCGGCCGGGGCCGACCGTCCGGTGTACCAAGCGCTGCAGCAACGCGGCGTGAATGTCACCACCTCGTCAGGGGCCAACGCCCGTGTGGTGGCGGCCATGGCGCTGGCGGGCTTGCTCGCGCTCAACAAACGCTTGCCCATGCTTTGGGCTCAGCAGCAAAGGCGCGAGTGGGTACCCCTGCTGGGTGCAGGGCGCATGCCGCGCGACCTGCCCGGACAAACGGCCACCATCGTCGGCTGGGGTCCGATCGGGCAAGACCTGGGCCAGCTGCTGTCGGCATTGGGCCTGAACGTCATCGCGGTGCGCACGCAGGATGCCCAGCCACAAAACGGTGTCGAGATGGTGCGCTTTGACGCCTTGTCCAGCGTCTTGCCGCGCACCGACTGGCTGATCCTGGCCTGCCCGCTGACCGACACCACGCAAGGTTTGGTCAATGCCGCCAGACTGCAAGCGCTGCCCCCGGGGGCACACCTTGTCAACGTGGCGCGCGGCGAAGTGGTGGTGCAAAGCGACTTGATCGACGCGCTGCAAAGCGGCCAGTTGGCGGGTGCATTTTTGGATGTTTTTGAACACGAACCCCTGGACGCCGAATCGCCACTGTGGGGCCTGCCCAACGTGATCGTCACCCCCCATGCAGCTGGCCACTCCGACGGCAATGCGCAGCGGGTCAATCGGCTGTTTTTGGACAACTTGGCGCGCTGGTTACGGTTTAAAACTGAGACCCACACGCACTGTTGACCCCCACGCTTTTGGTCAGCCCAGTCGGCATTTCAAGGCCTTTCCTCAGCCCATCACTCCCCGCCACAAGGCCAGCACTGCCTCGCATGCGCTGTGCAGTTCAGCCGGGGCCACTTGCGTGGGCTCTTCGTTCAGCCGAGCCCGGTGCTGCACGCGCCGCATCTGCCGGTATGCGTTGGCGGCGGCCTGACCCACACCACTGGGCAACAAGCCCACCGCTTCAGCGCGCTGCAGCAAGGTGATGTTGCCCACGTTGTCGGCCAGTTCGGGGTGCTTGGCGGTGTGCAGCAGCACCAGGTACTGCACCACAAATTCAGCATCCACCATGCCGCCGGGGCTGTGTTTGACGTCAAATCGATCGGGCGCAATCGGGTGCCCTTGTCGCACACGCTCGCGCATGGCCACGATCTCGGCTTTGAGTCCCGCTGCGTCGCGGGGTGCGCCCATCACGGCGCAGCGAACCGCATCAAATCGGG
>JAHECM010000108.1 GCA_024641725.1 Limnohabitans sp.
CCGTGCTGCGCTGGCTGGACGCGCACTGCGCTTTTCCGTGCAGCATGGTGGACCGCATCGTGCCTGCCGCCACGCCCGAGGTGATGGCCGCTGCGCAAGAAGCGTTGGGCGTGCAAGACGCCTGCGCCCTGAGCACCGAAGGCTTTTGGGAGTGGGTGATCGAAGACCGCTTTGCAGACCCTGCGGATGCCGCGCTGCTGCAAAGCGCAGGCGTGCGCGTGACGGGAGATGTGCACAGCTACGAAGAAGCCAAGCTGCGCATGCTCAACGGCAGCCACTCGGCCATGGCCCTCATGGGTGCGGTCACGGGCAGGCCCTTCATTGCCAGCTGCATTGGTGTCCAGCACATCCGCAGTTTTGTGCACCAGCTGATGGGCCGCGAAGTCGCACCGCACCTGAGCCGCAGCGATTGGGCCGCGTACCGCGACGCGCTGATCGCGCGCTTTGGCAACCCGTATCTGAAGCACAGCGTGCACCAGATCGCCACCGACAGTTCGCAAAAAATCCCGCAGCGTTGGCCACCATCGGTGCTGGGGCAGACCGCCCAAGGCGCACCGTTTGAACACCACGCGCTGGCGGCAGCCGTTTTTGTGCGCTACACGCTGAGCGTGGACGAACAAGGCCTGGCCTATGCGCTGAACGACCCGCAAGCCGAAAGCCTGATGGCGCTGGGCGCGGCTCAGCGCACCGAGCCCGAAGCCTGTGTGCGTGCCCTGCTGGCCCGCGAAGACCTGTGGGGCAGCGTCCTGCCTCAGCACGCGGCATGGATCGCCCGCGTGATCCACTGGCACCAGCAAGTGCTGCAGCACGGTGTGGATGCCGCAGTCCAACAGTTGCTGGCCCAAGAAGCCTGAACACCCAGAGCCACCCCATGAAAATCACCGCCGCCCGCGTCATTGTGTGCAGCCCAGGCCGCAACTTTGTCACGCTCAAGATCGAAACCGACGAAGGCCTGACCGGTGTGGGCGACGCCACGCTCAACGGCCGCGAGCTGGCCGTGGCCAGCTACCTGGCAGACCACCTGATCCCCTGCCTGATCGGGCGCGACCCGCAGCAGATCGAAGACATCTGGCAATACTTCTACAAAGGCGCTTACTGGCGGCGCGGCCCCGTCACCATGACGGCGATTGCCGCCATCGACACCGCGCTGTGGGACATCAAAGCCAAAGCCGCCAACATGCCGCTGTACCAGTTGCTTGGCGGGCGCAGCCGCACCGGCGTGATGGTCTACGGCCACGCCAATGGCCGCGACACCGCCGAGACAGTGGACGAAGTGCTGCGCCACAAAGAAGAAGGCTACTTGGCCATCCGCGCCCAAAGCGGGGTGCCGGGGCTCAACAAGGTCTATGGCGTGAGCGGCCATCATGGGGCCAAGCGCATGTACGAGCCCGCCGACGGGAACTTGCCCAGCGAACACGACTGGAGCACCGAGAAGTATTTGCGCCACACCCCTGGCCTGTTTGAAGCCGTGCGCGAAGCCGTGGGCCCCGACATCCATTTGCTGCACGACGTGCACCACCGCCTGACGCCCATTGAGGCCGCCCAACTGGGCAAAGCGCTGGAGCCGGTGCGGATGTTTTGGATGGAAGACCCGACCCCAGCCGAAAACCAAGACGCGTTCAAGCTGATCCGCCAGCACACCACCACCCCGGTGGCGGTGGGTGAAATTTTCAACAGCATCTGGGACTGCAAAGACCTGATCCAGAACCAGCTGATCGACTACATCCGCACCACCGTGGTCCACGCGGGCGGCATCACCCACCTGCGGCGCATCGCCGACCTGGCCAGCCTCTACCAAGTGCGCACCGGCTGCCACGGCGCGACCGACCTGTCGCCTGTGTGCATGGGCGCGGCGCTGCACTTTGACACCTGGGTGCCCAACTTTGGCGTGCAAGAGTTCATGCCGCACAGCGAAAAAATGCTGTCCGTCTTCCCACACGACTGGCGCTTTGAGCGCGGCATGATGTATTGCGGCGAGTCACCCGGCCACGGCGTGGACATCGACGAAAAGCTGGCTGCCAAATACCCCTACCAGCGGGCTTATCTGCCTGTTAATCGGTTGCAGCATGATGGGACTTTGTGGAATTGGTAAAGCAGCGAACCGCACCGTGAACGGCTTGTGCATGGCCTGCCGCCGCCACAACGGAAGCTGAGCCCGGCCATGCGAAAACAGCCCAGAGGGGGCGCAAGCGATCAATGTTGTCGCTTGCCTGCCGTCAAGTCCAGTGCCGCCAGCGCCATGATCTTGGCCGAATCGACCAGCTCCTGGATGCCCACATATTCATCGGGCTGGTGGGCCAAATCCAAGATGCCCGGGCCATAGGCGATGCAATCGTTGAGCTTGCCGCTGCGCACAATGTGCTTTTGGTCGTAGGTGCCGGGGCTGGCAATGTAGCTGGGCTCGCGGCCCAGCACGCGGGCAATGGCACGGGCTGTGGCGTCCACCACAGGCGCGTCTTTGGGGGTGGCCGTGGGCACAAAACTCATGATGTCGCGGATACCGTAGTCAAACCCTGGACGGGTTCGCTTGAGCTCATCGAGCATGTCAATGATTTCTTGTTTGACCGCCTCCAAGTTTTCTTCGGCAATGAAGCGGCGGTCCAACACAGCGCGGCAGTTGTGCGCCACCACGGGTGCAGGCAAATCACCCGTGGGCCAGCCGCGTGCGTCGGTGCTGTAGTTTTGCGGCACTTGGCCGCCGTGGATGCTGTTGATGTTGAGTGTGCTGACGCGTGCGCCCGCTGGCTCCACAGGCTCGGCGGTGCGGCGCCCTTGCAGGCGCGGTTGCAGTTGTGTTTCCAACAAGTGGATGAAGGCGCTCATGTGGTTGATCGCACTGTCGCCCAAAAACGGCATAGAGCCGTGAGCGATGCGGCCCCGGGTTTCCACCTCACTCCACCACACGCCACGGTGCCCTAAACAGATGCGATCGACCCCAAGCGGCTCGGGGATGATCACATGGTGCACCCGGGGCTGGCTGAAGTAACCGCGCTCCGCCAGATACCCCACGCCAGAAAAACCGCCCGACTCTTCATCCACGGTGCCACTGATTTCCAATGCCCCGGGAATGGGCAAGCCCGATTCAATCAAGGCCTCACAGGCAATGATGCTGGACGCTAGGCCGCCCTTCATGTCACAAGTGCCCCGGCCATACACACGGCCATTCGCCACCTCAGCCCCGAAGGGGTCGAAAGACCAGCCAGGGCCAGCTTCGACCACGTCGATGTGGCTGTTGAAATGCACGCACTCGCCCGGGCTGGCCCCAGTCCAACGGGCCACCACGTTCAGCCGAGGGCGAAGGTCGCTGTCCCCCGGTGCGCCCAAGGCGCGGATGTACTCGACCGCGAAACCGCGTTTTTGCAGGCGTTCGCCCAAAAATCGGGCGCAGGCTTCATAGGCATCGCCCGGTGGGTTGACGGTGGGAATGCGCACCAAGTCCTGGGTCAGCGCGGTGACCTCGTCGCGCTTGGACTCGATGCGCTCTAGCAGGGCTTGTGTGGCTTTGTTCATGCCGCCAGTTTAGAAGACCACGCTCCGTTTGCTCAGTCACACCGGGTACAGCACTCCTGACGACAAGCACGCACCCGATGAGCGGGAAGAGGTGTCAGACTTTGAATTTTGTTTTTTCAGCCAACACATGCTCTCTGAAAGCCATGGCTGCAGGTGAGAGTTTTTGACTGGCGTGGTGAACCATGTGCCACGCAGAGGGCACAGGGAAACCCTTGACATTGACCACCCGAACGCCGTTCTCTTTGTCCAATCCGTGCAATGCGTGCTTAGAGACGAGTCCAATCCCCAAACCAGCGGCCACGGACTCTTTGACGGCCTCGTTGCTGCCCAATTCCAAGCGCACATCTGGGCGAAATTTTTTTTGCCGGAAAAACTGGTCTCCCGCCATCCGTGTGCCAGAACCTGATTCCCGCAAAATGAAACGCTGGCTCTGCAGAACAGGCAACGTGACTTGAGCCAACTGGGTCAGTGGATCTGACACGGCCGCGATGACCACCAGCGGATTGGGCATCAGAATTTCATCCTGCAAATCGATGTCTGCAGGGGGCATCGACATGATGTAAAGATCATCCAAGTGATTGCGCAGACGGTGCAACACACCATCGCGGTTCAAAATTTCCAGTGACACGTCAATGGCAGGGTATTTTTTGCAAAAGCTGCCCATCCACCGCGGCATGAAGTACTGAGCGGTGCTCACCATCGCAATGCGAAGTTTGCCCCTAGACAGGCCTTTGACTTCGTCCATGCGCTGCTCAAACGACTCCCAGGCCACGCCAATGGCCCGAGCCGTTTCTGCCAGCTCCCGACCCGCATCGGTCAAGTGCACCTTTTTGCCAATCACCTCATACAAAGGCAGCCCAACGGTTTTGGAGACCTCTTTGAGCTGCATGGACGCCGTAGGCTGGGTCACGTGCAAGGCACGCGCAGCGGAGCTCACGCCCCCTGTGTCGGCCAAGGCTTGAAATAGTTGCAACTGCCTGAAGGTGATATGCATTAATTTTTATCTATGAATGGCACTGTAAAAATCGATTTTACAAGTGCTATGGAGCTTCCTAAGATCGCGGCCAGGAGTTAAAAAATGCAAAATATTCTGGACCCTGCCATCTTGTTCTTTGTCTTCGGGGTGTTGGCCGGCACCGTGAAATCGAATTTGGAAATCCCCCCAGCGATCTCCCGGTTTCTTTCGCTGTATTTGTTGATGGCGCTGGGACTCAAAGGTGGTTTTGCCCTGGCCCACTCTGGCCTGACTTCACAAGTGGTGGCGGGTCTGGTGGCCGCCATGGCCTTGGCGGTGGTGACACCTTTGCTGGGTTTCACATTGCTCAAGCGCTTCATGTCTGGCTTTGACGCTGCAGCCGTGGCGGCCACATATGGCTCGGTGAGTGCAGTGACGTTTGTCACTGCCGTTCAGCACTTAGAAATTCATGGCATCCCCTATGGCGGTCACATGGCAGCGGCCATGGCCCTGATGGAGTCGCCCGCCATCGTCATGGCTGTGCTGTTCGCCAACGCTTTGCGCAGGCAAGGCGTCAGCGCTGGCCACATCCCACACCAACTTCCGCACCACACCGCACAGGCTGTTCAGCCCGAGACAACGCACCCCCGTGCGGCGCCTTCGGGGATCAAAGCTCTGTTGCACGAATCCTTGACCGATGGCGCGCAAATGCTGCTGCTGGGCGCCATGGTGATTGGCATGCTCACTGGCGATGCGGGCAAAGCGGCAATGCAGCCTTTTTCTGGCGATTTGTTCAAAGGCATGTTGGCCTTCTTTTTGCTCGACATGGGCTTGATGGCAGCCAGAAATTGGTCTCAACTCAAAGGCCAGTCGCCATGGCTCATGGTCTATGCTGTTGCGGGCCCCTTGAGCCACGCAGGCCTGGCCTTTGCTTTGGCTTGGGTCTTCGGGCTGTCGCAGGGTGATGCCACATTGCTCATGGTGCTGGCTGCAAGTGCTTCGTACATTGCTGTTCCTGCGGTGCTGCGATACGCCATTCCAGAGGCCAACCCGTCGCTTTACTTCGGCTTGTCACTGGGTGTGACTTTTCCGATGAACATTTTGCTGGGCATACCGCTCTACGCCCATATCGCCACGCTTTATTGAACTTGAAGCTCAGTTTTGCTGCCAGGGCAGGCCCCGCATGCGCCAACCACCGGTGTGCCCGCGCTGGGCATGGGCGTCTGGATCGCCCTCAAAGCCTTCGAGGATGTTGTAGGCCTGAAGCCCCAA
>JAHECM010000114.1 GCA_024641725.1 Limnohabitans sp.
GTTTTTGCGCTACCACGACGCCAACAACTGGCCGCTGCTGCGCGATGCCCTCAAGGCCATGGGTCGGGCCGATTTGATTGGCAATGGCAAACACCACTTAATTCCGAGCTGGCAGCCTCTGAGCGATGGCGGCTACCAAAGCCCACGCCGGGCCAACAGCACCCAAGCGCCGATTTTGGGCAAGCCGTCAACCGGCCTCAAAAAGTCCGGTCAGGCACCGCGTAAAGGGACGATGCTGACGCAGCACACGGGATTGCCACCTAGGATTAAAAAATAAGCCACGGGCCAGGGCAGCATTCGCGCGCAGGGGCGCAGCTCCTACAACAGGCCGGCTTCTCCCGTCAGGAGGTCAGGCTCTTCGTTGTCACCCCGCCTGCAGCGCCGCCAGCAACTCCGTTTCGATCTCGATTTGCGCTTTGTTTTGCTGCAACTCAGAGCCGCTGATGAGGAAGTTGTCTTCCACGCGCTCGCCCAGGGTGCTGATTTTGGCCAGTTGCAGGCTGATGCCGTGTTTGGCCAGCACGCGGGCGATGCTGTAGAGCAGGCCGATGCGGTCGCTGGCTGAGACGGACAGCAGCCAGTTTTGGGCCTTTTCGTCGGGCTTGAGCGTGACGCGGGGCGTGACCGGGAAGCTTTTGACCCGGCGCGACAGCCGGCCTTTGGTGGGGGCGGGCAAGGGCAGCTGCTTGTCAATGGTTTGCTGCAGCCCTGACTCGACCATGTTGACCAGCTCGCGGTAATGCTCGGGCAGCGATGCAGTCACAACCTGAAAGGTGTCCAAAGCCCAGCCTGTGCGGGTGGTGTGGACCTTGGCGTCCAAGATCGAGAAGCCCGCCTGGTCAAAGTGGCCACAAATGCGGGCAAACAAGTCGGGCTGGTCGGGTGTGAACACCAGCACCTGCAAGCCCTCACCTACAGGCGACAAGCGAGCGCGCACCGTGGTTTGGGGCTCGATTCCGCCGACTTGCGCCACCACCCGCGACAGCTGCCGGGCGTGCCAAGCGATGTCGTTGGCGTCGTGGCGCATGAAATAACGCACGTCCAGTGTGTCCCACAGCGCTTTGTGGCCTTCGTGCGGTTGGGCGTGGCGCGCCAGCTCGATCAATGCCTCACGCTTGCGCGCCTCCACTTGGGCGTTGGCATCGGGGGCTCGTCCGCCCAGCACACGCAAGGTGAGTTTGTACAGGTCTTCGAGCAGCTTGCCTTTCCAGGCATTCCACACTTTGGGGCTGGTGCCCCGGATGTCGGCCACCGTGAGCAAGTACAGCGCCGTGAGGTTGCGCTCGTTGTCCACCCGCTGGGCAAAGCGGGCGATCACGTCCGGGTCACTCAAGTCTTCCTTTTGGGCCACATGGCTCATGGTCAGGTGCTCGCCCACCAAAAATTCAATCAAGTGGGCATCGTCCTTGTCCAGCTTGTGCTGGCGCGCAAAGGTGCGCACTTCGGCGCGGCCCAGTTGCGAGTGGTCACCGCCCCGGCCTTTGGCGATGTCATGGAACAAGGCCGAGGTGTAGAGCAGCCAAGGCTTGTCCCAGCCCACGGCCAGTTGCGAGCAAAACGGGTACTCGTGCGCGTGCTCGGCCATGAAAAAGCGCCGCACATTGCGCAGCACCATCAAAATGTGCTGGTCCACCGTGTAGGCATGGAACAGGTCGTGCTGCATCTGGCCCACGATGCGGCGAAACACCCACAAGTAGCGCCCCAGCACCGAGGTCTGGTTCATCAAGCGCATGGCATGGGTGATGCCGTAGGGCTGCTGCAAAATTTGCAAAAACGTCTGGCGGTTCACGGGGTCGGCCCGGAACCGGCTGTTCATCAGGCCGCGAGCGTTGTACAGCGCCCGCAGCGTGCGGGCCGACAAGCCTTTGACGCCCCGCGTGGCTTGGTACATCAAAAAGGTTTCCAAGATCGCGTGCGGGTGCTTTTCGTAGAGGTCGTCGCTGGCGACTTCGATCAAACCGCCTTTTTCAAAGAACCGCTCGTTCAATGGCCTGAAGCTGCTGATGGCTTCGCCCCGTTCGGTGCGCAAATGGTCTTCGATGTTGAGCAGCAAAATTTGGTTCAACTGGGTCACGGCTTTGGCGGCCCAGTAGTACTCGCGCATGAGCTTTTCACTGGCGCGCAGCGCCAGACGGCCGTCGGGCGTGGTGTCGGTTTGGTAGCCAAAGCTCTCGGCCACGCCGGTCTGCAAGTCAAACACCAAACGGTCTTCGCGGCGGCGCGCTTGCAAGTGCAGGCGGGCGCGAATCAGGCTGAGCAGGGCTTCGTTGCGCTTGATTTGGCGCGCTTCTAGGGGGGTGGCCAAGCCCTTGCGAACCAAGTCGTCCCAACTGCGGCCCAAGCCCGCAGCGCGGGCCACCCACAAAATCACTTGCAAGTCGCGCAAGCCTCCGGGGGACTCTTTGCAGTTGGGCTCCAGGGCGTAGGGCGTGTCTTCAAATTTGGTGTGGCGCTGGCGCATTTCCAGGGTTTTGGCCACAAAAAAAGCTTGCGGGTCCATGGCCGCCTGGTATTGCTGTTGAAACTGCCCAAACAAGGCGGTGTTGCCCGTGATGCGCCGGGCCTCCAGCAAGGACGTTTGCACCGTGATGTCTTTGGCCGACTCCGACAAGCATTCGCTCAAGTTGCGCACGCTGGAGCCAATTTCCAAGCCGCTGTCCCAGCAACTGCCAATGAACGCCTCCAGCTGCGACTGCAGGGCCGGGTTGTTTTCGGGCGACTGGCCGTCGGGCAGCAGCACCAACACGTCCACGTCGGACGACGGAAACAACTCGCCCCGGCCAAACCCGCCCACCGCCGCCAGGCACACGTCGGGCGCAAAACCGGCTTGTTGCCAAAGCGCTGTCAGCAGCGGGTCCACCAAGCCGGTCAGTTGGCGCAAGGTGCGCTGTACGCCTCGGGTGCTGCTGCCTGGCGCGTTCAGGCTGAGTAAAGCAGCCGCCTTGTCGCGGCGGTAAGCATCGCGCAGGGCGGCGGTATCGTTCATGGCGGGGTCAGCAGCAGGTGGTGGTCACAAAAGCGGGCAAGGCAGGGCTGCCAGCCGACAGGGTCAGCACTTCAAAGCCAGTCTCGGTCACCACCACGGTGTGTTCCCACTGCGCCGACAGGGAGTGGTCTTTGGTCACGATGGTCCAGCCATCGCCCATTTCTTTGATGTCCTTGCGACCCGCGTTGATCATCGGCTCGATCGTGAAGACCATGCCGGGCACCAACTCCACCAAAGTGCCGGGTTTGCCGTAGTGCAACACCTGCGGGTCTTCGTGAAAGCCCCGCCCAATGCCGTGGCCGCAAAACTCGCGCACGATCGAAAACCCGAGGCCTTCGGCAAATTTTTGGATGGCATGGCCAATGTCGCCCAAATGCGCCCCAGGCTTGACTTGCAGGATGCCCTTCCACATGGCCTCGTGCGTCAGGTTGGCCAGGCGTTTGGACGCGATGGAAGTCTCACCCACCTGGAACATGCGGCTGGTGTCGCCGTGCCAGCCATTTTTGATGGTGGTGATGTCGATGTTGAGCGAGTCGCCTTTTTTGAGCGGCTTGTCGTTCGGAATGCCGTGGCACACCTGGTGGTTGATCGAGGTGCAGATCGACTTGGGGTAGGGCTTGTAGCCGCCTGGCGCGTAGTTGAGCGGGGCCGGAATGCAGTCCTGCACATCGACCATGTAGTCGTGGCAGAGCTTGTCAATCTCGTTGGTGGTGATGCCCGGTTTGATGAAGGGCTCGATGTAGTCGAGGACTTCCGAAGCCAAGCGGCAAGCCAGGCGCATGCCTTCGATGTCTTCGGCGGTTTTGATGGTGATCGTCATAGACCGCGATTATCCCATTGAGCCTGCAGGCACAAGGGATCTGTGGGTTTGCCCGGGTAAAATACTCGCCTTGCCGATCAGCCCCAGTCAGCGGCCCCGGCGTGACGCTTTTCACCGTCCCCTTACCCTTACCCCAGACCCAAGGCCACCCCGTGACCCTGCACATCAGCATTTTTGAAGGCGGCAACGCCATCAGCGATTTCCGCGTTCAGCAACTGTTGCCCCGCTTGGCGCAGGTTTCCCCCCACATCACAGGCTTGACGGCCCGCTTCGTCCACTTGGTGGCGACTGACGCGGCCTTGCAAAGCGCGCAGCACAGCACCTTGGCCGCCTTGCTGACCTACGGCGAGCCCTTTGCCGCTTCGACCGACGGCCCGGCCATTGTGGTCAGTCCGCGTCTGGGCACGGTGTCGCCCTGGGCGTCCAAGGCCACCGACATTGCCCACAACTGCGGCCTGGCCGTGCGCCGGGTGGAACGCATCACCGAGTTCCGCTTGACGCTCAAAACCGGTTTGCTCGGCGGGGCCAAAGCCCTGAATGCAGACGCGTTGGCCCAAGTGGCGGCCCTGTTGCACGACCGCATGACGGAGTCGGCCCTGGCCAGCCGCGACGAGGCCAAAGCCTTGTTCACCGCATTGCAAGCCGCGCCCATGGCGCATGTCGATGTGCTCAGCGGTGGCCACGCGGCCCTTGAGGCGGCCAACAAAAACTGGGGCTTGGCCCTGGCCGACGACGAAATCGACTACCTGGTCAAAGCCTTCACGGGCCTTGCTCGCAACCCCACCGACGTGGAGTTGATGATGTTTGCCCAGGCCAACAGCGAGCACTGCCGCCACAAAATTTTCAATGCCGAGTTCACCATCGACGGCGTGGACCAGCCCAAGAGCTTGTTTGGCATGATCCGCAACACCGAGCAACTGAACCCGCAGCACACTGTGGTTGCGTATTCGGACAACGCCTCCGTCATGGAGGGCCACACCATCGAGCGTTTTGTGGCTCGGCCCGGCGCGCAAGGTGCGGCCTACGTTAAAGAGCAGGCCCTGCACCATGTGCTCATGAAGGTCGAAACCCACAACCACCCGACCGCGATTTCGCCGTTTCCGGGCGCATCGACGGGCGCAGGGGGCGAAATTCGAGACGAAGGCGCCACGGGTCGTGGCTCCAAACCCAAAGCGGGCATGACGGGCTTCACCGTGTCCAAGCTCTGGGGCGGTTTGAGCGACCAGCCCGGCGGCAAGCCCGAGCACATGGCCAGCCCGCTGCAAATCATGACCGAGGGCCCTTTGGGGGGCGCGGCCTTCAACAACGAGTTTGGCCGGCCCTCGCTGACGGGCTACTTTAGAGAATACGAGCAGGTGGTGGACGGCGTGCAGCGCGGCTACCACAAGCCCATCATGATCGCCGGCGGTCTGGGCCAGATCGACGCCACGCAAACCCAAAAAATCCAATTTCCGGCGGGCTCCTTACTGATCCAGCTGGGGGGCCCCGGCATGCGCATTGGCATGGGCGGCAGCGCTGCCAGTTCGATGGCCAGCGGCACCAACGCGGCCAACCTCGACTTTGACTCGGTGCAGCGCGGCAACCCCGAGATCGAGCGCCGGGCGCAAGAGGTCATCAACCACTGCTGGGCGCAGGGAGCCAACAACCCGATCTTGGCCATCCACGACGTGGGCGCGGGCGGTCTGTCCAACGCCTTCCCAGAGCTGACCAACGACGCAGGCCGAGGCGCACGCTTTGACCTGCGCGCTGTCCAGCTCGAAGAATCGGGCCTCGCGCCCAAAGAAATCTGGTCCAACGAAAGCCAAGAACGCTACGTGATGGCCATCGCCCCCGAGTCCTTGGCGCAGTTCACCGCTTTTTGCGAGCGCG
>JAHECM010000119.1 GCA_024641725.1 Limnohabitans sp.
TGCGCGGCGCAGAGGTCAGCTACCTCAACCCCCTGTCGAGCGACAACTTTGGCCAGCAACTGCGTGCGCAGCTGGTGGCCGATGGCGTGCAAGCGCAGGCACACACGTCCCGCAAACCCACCTCGCTGGCGGTGGTGCAAGTCCACAACGGACAGCCCAGTTATGGCTTTTACCGGGAAGGCATTGCCGACCGCGACTACAGCGTGGACAGCGTGCTGACACTTTTGAAAAACGGCCCGCCCGGCATCTTGCACACCGGCTCGCTGGCCTTGGTGCCCCCCGAGCACGATAAGGTATTGGCCATCGTGCAAGGCGCCAAAGCGCTGGGCTGGACGGTGAGCGTGGACATCAACCTGCGCGCCAAACTGGCCGACGATCTGCTGGCGTATGTCGCGGCAGTGCGCTCGGTGATGGCCTGGGCCGACTGGCTCAAGGCCAGCGACGAAGACCTGGAAACCTTGGGTTTTGAGCACGTGAATCTGAACGCATCGGCCCGCTTGGTCAGCCAATTGCGTTCGACGGCGCAAGCGGGTGCTTTGAGCCGCATTGCACTGACTTTTGGTGGGGATGGGGCTCATTTGGACATCGACGGACAGCACCACAGCCTGCCCGTGCCCGCCATCACCGTGGCCGACACCGTGGGGGCGGGCGACACCTTCTGGGGCAACACCTTGGCCGACTGGGCCATGCAGCCCGCCGATGCAGCCGACCGCGTGAAAGACACGCTGGCGCTGTCCATGAAAGCCGCCGCCATCAACTGCACCCACCAGGGCTGCCAGCCACCTACATGGGCCGAATTGCGGGCCTTCTGATCAACCCGCCTTGCGGGCCCGCCAGGCCCCCACGACGGTGATCAGGCCGGGCACCAAAATCAGACCCCAGATGATTTTGGACAAGTGCGTCTGCACAAAGGGCAGGTTGCCAAACAGGTAACCTGCCAAGGTCAGGCTCACCACCCAAACCACACCACCCACCACGTTGAACACCGTGAACTTGTGGCGGGTCATGTCGGCCACACCCGCCACAAAAGGCACAAAGGTGCGGATGAAAGGCATGAAGCGCGCCAAGATGATGGTGATACCGCCGTACTTTTCATAAAAAGCATGGGCCTGCTCAAACGCCTGGCGGTTGAAAAATCGGGAGTTCTCCCACTGGAACACCTTGGGCCCAAAGTAACGCCCGATGCTGTAGTTGGTCTGGTCGCCCGCAATGGCGGCCACCAGCAACAAGGGAATGCACAGCGACAAACTCATCACCTCGGCCCCGCACATGGCCCCCACAATGAACAGCAGCGAGTCCCCCGGCAAAAACGGCATCACCACCATGCCGGTCTCGACAAAAATAATCACAAACAGCAGCGCATACACCCACAACCCGTGGTCGTGCACAAAGGCCTCCAAGTAGCGGTCAACGTGGAGGATGAAATCGATGAGTTGCAGCAAGATGTCCATGAACCGATTATCCCCGCCCGAAACGGATGCCGGGACAACCTAAAATCAAACTGTGACCTCCCAACAGACCCCGGCTTCCGCGCGCCGCCCCATCCGCGAACTCCCCGATGAACTGATCAGCCAAATCGCCGCAGGCGAGGTGGTGGAACGGCCTGCCTCTGTGGTGCGCGAGCTGGTGGACAACGCGCTCGATGCGGGCTCGCGCAACATCACGCTGCGCCTGTTGGGCGGTGGCACACGCCTGATCGCGGTCGAAGACGACGGCGGCGGCATCGCCCCCGACGAGCTGGCCACCGCGCTCAAGCGCCACGCCACCAGCAAGATCGGCAACTTGGACGAGCTCGAATCGGTCATGACCATGGGTTTTCGGGGCGAGGCGCTGGCCGCGATCAACTCGGTGTCCGAGCTGACCCTGCTGTCGCGCATGGACGGCCAGCCCAACGCCCTGGCGCTGGACGGACAAACCGGCGAGGTGCGCCCGGCTCCGCGCGCTGTGGGCACCACGATCGAGGTCAAGGAGCTGTTTTTTTCGACCCCTGCCCGCCGCAAATTCCTCAAAAGCGACAGCACTGAGTTGGCCCATTGCATCGAGGCGGTGCGCCGCCACGCACTGGCTCGCCCGGACGTGAGCTTTGCCATCTGGCACGAGGGCAAGCTGGTCGAGCAGTGGCGCGTGCACCCGGGCCCCGAGGCGCTGGCGCAGCGCCTGGCGGACGTGCTGGGTCAAGAATTTTTAGCGCAATCGGTGGCAGTGGACTACCGCGCTGGCCCGCTGCATGTGTTGGGCCGTGCGGGCACGCCCGAAGCCGCACGCTCTCGCCCAGACCACCAGTTCGCCTATGTGAACGGCCGCTTTGTGCGCGACAAAGTGCTGATGCACGGTGCGCGCAGCGCCTACGAAGACGTGCTGCACGGCCAAAAGCAACCGGCCTATGCGCTGTTTGTGCAGATCGACCCCACGTTGGTGGACGCCAATGTGCACCCGACCAAAATCGAGGTGCGTTTTCGCGACAGCCGCGCGGTGCACCAAGCCCTGCGCCATGCCATCGAGCAAGCCCTGGCTGTGCCGCGCTCGCAGACTTTGGGCGCAGACGCCAGCACCCCTGAACTGCGCCTGAGCCCACCCTCCCCACCTGCTTTGCCTGCTTTGCCTGCGTCTGCCGCATGGCAGCAAGGCGGCATGGCGTTTGAGAACACACTGCCCAGCCCCGCCGCTTATGCACCAGCCCGCTACGAACGCCCCCACGTGGACGGCGAGCGCGCCTTGGCCGACCTGCAAGCCTTGTGGAAACCGACCGAAGCACCGCTGGCCCCCCGCGCGCGGGAAGCGTCAGAGCCCGGCTGGCCCGAGCCCAGCGCGGCCAGGGCGGCCACCGATCGCGCCGACAACAGCCCTGCCCTCCCCGCTGGAGCGGCAGAAGGCCACGACGAAGCAGACCCTTGGCCCTTGGGCCGCGCCCTGGCACAGCTGCATGGCGTCTACATCTTGACGCAAAACAAGCAAGGCCTGGTGGTGGTGGACATGCACGCCGCACACGAGCGCATCGTCTACGAACGCCTCAAAAACCAACTCAACAGCGGGGGTGAAGCCCCCCGCATCGCCAGCCAGCCGTTGTTGATCCCCGCCACCTTTGCGGCCACGCCCACCGAAGTGGCCACCGCAGAAGCCTGCGCCGACGCGCTGACGCAGCTGGGCATGGAGGTCTCACCCCTATCTGCCAAAACCTTGGCCGTGCGCGCCGTACCCACCAGTTTGGCGCAGGGCGACGCGGTGGAGCTGGCGCGCAGCGTGCTGGCCGAGCTGGCCCAACACGACGCCAGCACCGTGGTGCAGCGCGCCCAAAACGAAATTTTGGGCACCATGGCCTGCCACGGCGCGGTGCGCGCCAACCGCCAGCTCACGCTGCCCGAGATGAACGCCCTGCTGCGCCAGATGGAAGCCACCGAACGCTCGGACCAATGCAACCACGGACGCCCCACTTGGCGGCAGATGAGCCTGCGCGATCTGGACGCGCTGTTTTTGCGGGGCCGCTGATGAGCCGCCACTTTGTTGTGCTGCTGTTGGCCTTGCTGCTGGGCCTGCAAGCGGTCACCACCGACTTGTATTTGCCCGCCCTGCCCGCCATCCGCGAGAGCCTGGGGGCCAACATGACCGAGATCCAACTCACCCTCACGGCCCTGCTGCTGGCCTTTGGCCTGTCGCAGCTGGTCTGGGGCCCATTGTCCGACCGCTACGGCCGTCGCCCCATCTTGTTGGCGGGCATGAGCGCGTATGTGCTGGCCTCGGTGGCTTGTGTGGCCGCCCCCAGCATGGATTGGCTGATCGCCGCGCGCGCCTTACAAGGCGTGGCCATGGGGGCTGCGGTCATGGCAGCACGCGCCATCGTGCGCGACCTGTTTGCGCCCCAAGAGGGCGCGCACATCATGTCGCAAGCGCTGTCGGGGCTGGGCATCATCGCCTGCACCTGCGCGCCCGTGGGGGGGCTGCTCAGCGACTGGGTGGGCTGGCGCTACGCCTTGCTGGCCGTGACCGTGTTTGGTCTGTTCACCCTGGCCTTGCTGTACTGGGGCTACCGCGAAACCCTGCCGCAACGCCGCGCCGACGCACTGCACTGGCGTGCCCTGGTGCGCGCCAACCTGGAGATTTTTCGCCACCCGGTGTTTCGCACTTGGTGCGCGCTGTCCTCGGCGTCTTATCTGGGGCTGTTCACCTTTTTGGCCACTTCCTCGTTCGTCTTCACCCGGCAACTGGGCTACAGCAACACCACCTACGGCCTGCTGATGTTCACCATGTCCTTAGCCTACATCGTGGGCACCTTCTGGGGACGCTGGATGCTGCGGCGCACCAGCATGCACCGCACCGTGGGCGTGGCCGCCGCGCTGACTCTGAGCGGCGGCGTGTTGCTCACGGCGCTGGCCCACCTGGGGCTGAACCAAGCCTGGTATGGGGCCGGGGCCATCATGGCACCGGTCTACCTGTTCATGCTGGGCCACGGGGTGCACCAGCCTTGCGGCCAAAGCGCAGCGGTGGCCCCCTTCCCGCACAAAGCGGGGACAGCCTCGGCGCTCAACGGATTTTTGATGATGCTGGGGGCTTTTTTCATGGGCGGCTGGTTGGGCCGCCACATGGACGTGCCCGTCTTCGCCATGGCCCACGGCATGCTGCTGTGGAGCGCGGTGATCGCCCTCATCGCCTGGACCGCCGTTCAGCGCTACGGCAAGCCCCTTGCCCACGCCCAGCCATGACGACACCCCCAGACGCCATCGCCCTGGTCGGCCCCACTGCCAGCGGCAAAACCGCCGCTGCATTGGCTTTGGCCGAGGCCCTGCAGGCCCAAGGCGGTGCCGAAATCATCAGCGTGGACTCGGCCCTGGTTTACCGGGGCATGGACATTGGCACCGCCAAACCCAGCCCCGAAGAACTGGCCGCCGTGCCGCACCACCTGATCGACACCCTCGACCCCTTGCACAGCTACAGCGCTGCGGAGTTCGCCAAAGACGCCAAGCGATTGATGAGCGAGATCCGTGCCCGTGGCCGCGTGCCGCTGCTGGTGGGCGGCACCATGCTCTACCTCAAAGCCCTGCTCGAAGGCCTCAACGACATGCCGGCCGCCGACCCGCAGGTGCGCGCCCAAATTCAGGCCCGCGCCGAGCAGTTGGGCTGGCCTGCGCTGCACGCCGAACTCGCCCAAGTCGACCCCGTCACCGCCGCTCGCCTGGCCCCCGGCGACAGCCAACGCATTGGCCGAGCGCTGGAAATTTGGACCTCCACCGGCCAGCCCCTGTCGGCTTTTCACAGCCAAGCCAAATCCAAGGGGCCACAGCTGAACATCCCGGTTTTCAGCCTGGAGCCGCAAGACCGCGCCTGGCTGCACGAGCGCATTGCCCAGCGCTTTGACGCCATGATGGCGCAAGGCTTTGTGGACGAAGTGCGTGCCCTGCGCGCACGCGGCGACCTGCACCCCGACTTGCCCAGCATGCGCTGCGTGGGCTACCGCCAAGCCTGGCAAGGGCTGGACGAGGGCTGGCCAGAAGCCGAGATCCGCGAACGCGGCATCATCGCCACCCGCCAACTGGCCAAACGCCAAATCACCTGGCTGCGCAGCATGCCGGGACGGCAGGTGGTGCAGGCGGACCGTGATGATGCGCTGGCGCGGGTCATTCGGGCCGCGAGCGCCTGCTGGCCTTGATTTGCGACTGCTGGGCTTTGCCTTGCAAGCGC
>JAHECM010000120.1 GCA_024641725.1 Limnohabitans sp.
TGTGGCTGGAGGCGATTTTGGGCTTTTGTGTCGGCTGCCAAATCCACGCCCTGCTGGTCAAAGTCGGCGTCTTTGAGGAAGCGTGCGACGAGTGCAACAACCTCGACTTTTCTTAAAGCACAGGCCCCATGCGCGAATTCATCCAAAACTACTGGCCCATGGCGGCCCTGGGCCTGTGGTTCACCTACAAATGGTGGAACAGCCGACGCGTGCTTGCCTTGCTGCCCGAACTCAAAAAAAACGGCGCCATCTTGGTGGATGTCAGAAGCGCCGCCGAATTTGAAAGTGCCCATGCCCCCGGCACCATCAACATCCCACTGAACGAGCTGGGCCAGCGGCTGGGCGAGCTGCCCATCACTGCTCCCGTGGTGCTGTGCTGCGCCAGCGGCACCCGCAGCGGCATGGCCAAGCTGGTGCTCAAAAAGCACGGCTACGCGCAGGTGTACAACATTGGCACTTGGAGCAAGTTTCTGAGCGCCTGAAAACCAGCCCGCTGGGCGGAGGCGCTTCAAGGCTTCAGGCCGTGGCTGAAAGTGCGCGCGCCGCCTACGGCGCTGGTCCAGCCTCTGGCACCAACAAGCGCCCCCGCCACAGCCCCCACATGGTGGCCAGCAGCAAAGCAGCCACCGCCGCCGTGACCCCCAGCAACCAGGCCAGCGCCAGCCATGCAGCAGCGCTGCCAACAGGGGCCAGGTGCAATGCCAAGGCCGCCGACGCGGCCAGCGGAAATGACAAACCCCAAAACGACATGGCAAACGGCTGCGCCAGACAGCGCCTGAGCACCGTCAGCGACACCAGGGTGAACAACAGGGCCACGCCTGCCAGCAGGTGGAGCAGTACATCAGGCGCGCCCAATTGCACGCCCGACAAAGCCAACACCGATGGCGGTGCGATGGCGATGAACGTGCTGGGCAGCAAGCGCTGAGGCCACAAACCGACCGAGCCAATGCGCACCAACACCAAGGCCAAGACCACGGGCCAAAGCACCGCGGCCACACCGTACTGCGCCGCAGCCCAAGCCGGGTGCCCCAGCCCCACGCCGGCCAAACCAGGCAAAACATTGCCCACCACCGGAATGAACAAGGCTGGGGTCATGGCCGCCCAAAAATGCGCTTGCGTCAGGCCCGGCTGAAACCAACGCTGCACCACCCCCACGGTGACCAACAGCAAGGCGGACGAGCCCAGCATCCAGATCGCCTGCACCCAGGCACCGTCCAGGCCATGGGTGGCCGCCACCGTGGCCAACAACACCAAAGACGACGGCAAAGCCGCCACAAACACATGGCGCGCCGGATGGCGAATGTCGTCTCGCACCGCGCCCGAAAAGCGAATACCGCGCCACAGCGTGGCCAGCAGCAAAACCAAAAACACCAATGCTGCCAGCGCCCCCACGCCTGCCGACAGCTGCGCTGCGCCATCCCAATGGGGCAGCGCACGCCACCAAGCCAGGGACAGGCCGCACAAGCCCATGACCATGGCAAACCATGCGAAATGCAAGTGCTGCACAGACGAAACGGGGCGACTCTCAGTCATGGCAAAGCCTGTCGGAATGGGGGTAAAAAACCCTCGTGGGGTAGGCGTAAAAAAACCCGTGGGGTGGGCCACGGGTCTCGCAAGGGATCGGTGCGATCAGAACGGAATGTCGTCGTCCATGTCGTCAAACCCGCTCGGTGCGGGTTTGGCCGCTGGGGCGGGGGCCTGGCGTGGTGCAGGCGCGGCCGCTGGGCGGCTGTAGCCACCACCGGAAGGCTCGCGCTGCTGAGCATAGCCACCGCCTTCATCACCGCCACCGCCACCCATGCCTTGGCGTGAGCCCAGCATTTGCATGGAATCGGCACGGATTTCGGTCGCGTACTTCTCGACGCCGTCTTTGTCGGTGTACTTGCGGGTGCGCAAGCTGCCCTCCACATAAACCTGCGAGCCTTTTTTCAGGTATTGGCCAGCGATTTCAGCGAGCTTGCCAAAAAAGCTGATGCGGTGCCACTCGGTGGCTTCTTTCATCTCGCCGGACTGCTTGTCCTTGTAGCGGTCGGTGGTGGCCACGGTGATGTTGGTCACGGCATCGCCCGAGGGCATGTAGCGGGTTTCGGGGTCGCGGCCCAAATTGCCGACGACGATGACTTTGTTCACGGATGCCATAAATACTCCTCAGATAACGGCCAATTATGCGTCCTGCCGGACCGGTTGCGGGCGTTGTGGTGCCTGCATGGGCCAAGCCACCAGCAACCACACCAACATGGCCGCGGCGCAGCTCAAAAACAGCGCCTGGCTGCCCCAGGACTTGACCAAGCCACCGCCCAGCCAGCCGCCCACAAAAAAGCCCAGCGACTGCAGCGTGTTGTAGAGCCCCATGGCGGCCCCCCGGACTGCGGGCGGAGCCATGCGCGAGACCATGCTGGGCTGCGTGGCTTCCAAGATGTTGAAGCCACAGAAAAACGCAAACATCCAACCTGCCATCGGCCACAGCTGGGCCGTGCCAAAGGCCTGTGCCAGCAAACCCAGCTGCACCAAGGCGATCAAGGCAATGGCGGCCAAAAACACTTTTTTGAGGTGGCCACGCCGCTCCAGCGCAAACATGCCCCCCATCAAGACAAACGATCCCAGCACCGCAGGCAGATACACCTGCCAGTGCTGGTCTTTGGACAAACCGGCCTGCACCAGCAAAGCGGGCACGGCCACCCACATGGCCAATTGCACAGCATGCAGCACAAAAACGCCAAAGTTCATGCGCATCAGCCCAGCGTGGCGCAGCACGTCCACCAAACGGCCCCGGGCCTGCCCAGCGGCCATGACGGGCGCAGCAGGCGCGCCCCACACCACCACCGCCACCCCCAGCAAAGCCAAGGTGCCGGTGATGACAAACAAGCCCGACAACCCGACCAAGGCCGCCAACAAAGGCGCCAGCACCAGCGAAATGGCAAACATCAGGCCAATGCTGGCCCCGACCAGGGCCATGGCCTTGGTGCGCACTTCGTCACGCGTCAAGTCGGCCAACAAGGCGGTCACAGCCGCCGAGACGGCCCCGGCCCCCTGCACGCTGCGCCCGATCAGCAGCCCCTGCAAGTCGGTGGCCGCTGCTGCCCAAAAACTGCCCAATGCAAAAATCAACAGCCCCAGAACGATCACGCGCTTGCGGCCAAAACGGTCTGACGCCATGCCAAACGGCAGTTGCAACAGCCCTTGCGTCAGGCCATAAATGCCCATGGCCAAGCCCAGCAGGGCCGGATCGTCGCCGCCAGGGTATTTGCGCGCCTCCAAGGCGAACACAGGCAGCACCAAAAAAAGGCCCAGCATGCGCAGGGCAAAAATGGAGGCCAATGAAGCGCTGGCGCGTCGCTCCAGCGGCGTCATGTCGCTGGCAGCGGAGGTAGAGAGAGATTGAACAGGATCGGTCACAGGGGGTTTCGGTGCAGCACTGTTGGCAATGCCCCCATTGTCCCCGATTGGCCGACAGATTGGCCGCCCCTCCTACGCAAAACCGCGCCCACCCCGATAATCAAAGGTTTTGCCGACCGAGCCTTGCCGTGACCTCTACTGCGAACACCCCGCTGACCGACAACGAGACCGACCGCTATTTGGGCGCTGCCCTGCGGCAAACGCACATCAGCGTACGGGGTGCGCGCACGCACAACCTGAAAAACATCGACCTCGACATCCCGCGCAACCAGCTGGTGGTGATCACCGGCTTGTCGGGCTCGGGCAAGTCCAGCTTGGCGTTTGACACGCTGTATGCCGAAGGCCAGCGCCGCTATGTCGAAAGCTTGTCGGCCTATGCTCGGCAGTTTTTGCAGCTGATGGACAAGCCCGATGTGGACCTGATCGAGGGCCTGTCGCCTGCGATTTCCATCGAACAAAAAGCCACCAGCCACAACCCGCGCTCGACCGTGGGCACGGTGACTGAGATCCACGACTACCTGCGCCTGCTGTATGCCCGCGCCGGCACACCGTATTGCCCTGACCACAACCTGCCGCTGCAGGCCCAAAGCGTGAGCCAGATGGTGGACGCCGTGCTGGCCCTGCCTGAAGACACCAAGCTCATGATCCTCGCGCCCATTGCTCGAGAGAAAAAAGGCGAATTCGAGAAGGTGTTTGAGCAAATGCAGGCGCTGGGCTATGTGCGTTTTCGCATCAATGGCCAAACGGTGGAGGTGGAGGAGCTGCCCACGCTCAAGAAAACCGAAAAGCACAACATCGACGTGGTGGTGGACCGCATCAAGGTCAGGTCTGAAGAGGACGCGAAGGCAAGAGACGCCCTGCGCCAGCGCCTGGCCGAGAGCTTTGAGGCGGCGCTGCAGTTGGCAGAATTTCGTGCCGTGGCGCTGGAGATGGACACCGGCAAAGAGCACCTGTTCAACGCCAAGTTTTCGTGCCCGGTGTGCACTTATTCCATCAGCGAGTTGGAGCCGCGCCTCTTCTCGTTCAACTCGCCCATGGGCGCGTGCCCGACCTGCGACGGCATTGGCAGCATGGCGTTTTTTGACCCGGAGCGGGTCGTCGCCTTCCCCTCGCTCAGCTTGGCCAGCGGTGCCATCAAAGGCTGGGACCGGCGCAATGGCTTTTATTTCAGCATGCTCGAAAGCTTGGCCAAGCACTACCAGTTTGACATCGAAACCCCGTTTGAAAAACTCGCGCCGATTCACCAACAAGTGCTGCTACACGGCTCGGGCTTGGAGGAAATCAAGTTCAGCTACGTCATGGAGTCGGGTGCCTCACAAGGCAAAAAAATCAGCAAAAAGCACCCGTTTGAAGGGATCATCCCCAACATGACGCGCCGCTACCGCGAGACCGACTCGGCCGTGGTGCGCGAAGACCTGGCCCGCTACCGCAACATGCAGGCCTGCACCGATTGCAAAGGCACGCGCCTCAAGCGTGAAGCGCGCCATGTGCGCATTGGCGAAGGGGCGCAGTCGCGGGCCATTTACGACATCAGCCACATCACCCTGGGCGAGTCGCAGCAGTATTTTCAGGGCCTGAAAATGCACGGGGCCAAGGCCGAGATTGCCGACAAAGTGGTGCGCGAGATTGCGCTGCGCCTGAAGTTTTTGAACGACGTGGGCCTGAACTATTTGAGCCTGGACCGCAGCGCCGACACCTTGAGCGGTGGCGAATCGCAACGCATTCGTTTGGCCAGCCAGATCGGCTCGGGGCTCACGGGCGTGATGTACGTGCTGGACGAGCCCAGCATCGGCTTGCACCAGCGCGACAACGACCGCCTGATCGGCACGCTGCAACACCTGCGCGACATTGGCAACAGTGTGCTGGTGGTCGAGCACGACGAAGACATGATACGGGTGGCCGACCATGTGATCGACATGGGGCCGGGCGCGGGCGTGCACGGCGGGCGCGTGATGGCGCAGGGCACTTGCGCCGACATTTTGGCCGCGCCCGATTCGGTCACGGGCCAGTACATGTCGGGCCGCAAAAAGATCGAGCTCCCCACGCGCCACAACGCGGGTAAGGACTTCATCGAAATCGTGGGCGCATCGGGCAACAACTTGAAAAGCGTGAACGTGAAATTTCCGGTGGGCTTGCTGACCTGTGTGACCGGTGTGTCGGGCTCGGGCAAATCCACGCTGGTGAACGACACGCTGTACACCGCTGCAGCGCACCAAATCCACCGCGCCCATGACGAAGCCGCTGCCCACGAAGCCATCCATGGGCTGGA
>JAHECM010000133.1 GCA_024641725.1 Limnohabitans sp.
CCTACGGTGACATGATCGAAATGGGCATCTTGGACCCCACCAAAGTGACACGCACGGCCCTGCAAAACGCAGCGTCTGTGGCCTCTTTGATGTTGACCACCGAGTGCATGATTTCGGAAGCCCCGAAAGACGACGCGCCTATGGGTGGCGGCATGCCTGACATGGGCGGCATGGGTGGCATGGGCGGCATGGGCATGTAAATGCTCTCTCGCTTTGCCTGAGCGCGCAACGCTCTTGCCAAACAAGATCCCCACCAGGCGCGGCTTGGTGGGGATTTTTTTTGAGGGGACTCGCTTATGATCCAAGCATGCGATCTTCTGCCTGGCTCATGCTTGTGGTGTTGCTGCTCCAACTGGGCATGGGCAGCGCCTGGGCTGCTGTGCGCCCTCAAGCCGAAGCAGCAAGCCATGCCGTGCCCTCCGCACAGACCCAGCATGCCCCGTCATGCCACGGACAGGCCCAAACCACCACCGATCAAGCGAGCAACGCGCTCTCGCTTCATGCACAGCAAGGTGACTCGCACCACTGTTGCGCGGTAGGTTTGGGCGTTGGCGTGCAACCGGCCCTGCCCGCTTTGCCGCATGCGCCACCCTCGGGCGCCCGACCTCTGGGCTTGAGCCTGCAGCAACCGCCAGACCTGCGCCCTCCCATCTGAAAAGCCCGCTCCGATCTTCCTACCCGCACGGATTCGCCCGCCGCGGACCTGTTCATCGCATGCGCCAAAGAGGCGCTGAGGCTATTTCATGACTGTTAATTTTCAACAACAACACGCTGCCATGCTGCTCAAGTACGCAGGCATCAGTTTCATCTCGGGTGCCGTGAACCACGGCTTTTTCAGTGGAGCGCGGTCGCTGTGGACGGCGGCCATTGGCATAGTGCTTTTTGTGCTGGGGGCTTGGCTCGAACACGGACTGAACTCGGCAACTCGAAAAACAAACACCAGTCTCTGGGCGACCTTGCTCTGGGGCTCTTTGCTGTCCATTGGCTTGGGCTTTTTCACGGGGGGCTTGCAGCACTTTCCCGACTCGCCTGCGCGCAGTGCCTGGGTCGTGCCCTTGGGATTTGCACTTTCCGTGGCCGCTTTGGTGCTCAACGAGGCTTGGCGCGTGAACCGCGCCATCGTGGCCTACGCTTTGCTGGGCGGCTTGGTGGTGAGTGCGGGCAGCTACGGCGCTTGGCAATGGCTGACTGCTCACCCGCAGTGGGCGGCCACCGGTCATTCACACGGCGACAGTGAGCAGCAATCCGAGGACGGCGCCCCAGCGCACGACGCCACCGAAGCACATACCAGCCAAACCAGCCAAACCAGCCAAACCACCAGCAACACAGCGCTGGTGGTCAGCCGCAGCATCACGGTGCGCATGGACGACCAGATGCGCTTCACGCCCGCCGCCATCGACGTCACAGCGGGCGAAACCATCCGGTTTGTGGTGCACAACGCCGGGAAATCCGCGCACGAAATGGTGCTGGGCAGCCCAGCTGAGATCCAAGAACACGCCGAGGCCATGCGCGAAGGGGTTGGGCACGCAGCAGGGAGCAAGGCGGCACACAGCCACGGCACGGGCGCTGCCATCCGTGTGGCCGCTGGCGCACAGGGCGAGCTGGTGGTCAAGTTCGGTCAAGCTGCCACGCTGGAGATGGCTTGCCTGATCCCCGGTCATTACGAAGCCGGCATGCGTGGCACAGTGAGCGTGCAGCCCGCCAAGGCAGCACACGAGCAGAGCACGCACACGCACTGAGAGGCCATATCGCGGCGGGGGCGCCGCTCCTGCAGTGATGTAAGCGGGGGCGGCCTCGGGGCGATGGGCCAATTTCAGCGCACGCGCTGCAGCAGCGCCGCCGTGGAGGCGTCCAAGCCCGCCACGTCACCCGACACGATGCGGGCATGGATGTCTTTGGCCAGCACTTTGCCCAGCTCCACGCCCCACTGGTCAAAGCTGTTGATGCCCCAAATGGAACCGCTTACAAACACACGGTGCTCTTGCAAGGCGATCAGCGCGCCCAGGCTGGCAGGCGTGAGTTCATCGAGCAGCAAAAAGGTGCTGGGGCGGTTGCCACCAAAGTGTTTGTGCCCACCCTCGTCGGTTTGGCCCAACATCAGCGCCTGCGCCTGCGCGATCACATTGGCCAGCAGCAGCTCGTGGTGGTCTTTCAGGCGGTGTGTGGGGGTTTTGACGGCGATGAACTCCAGCGGCACCACGTCGGTGCCCTGGTGCAACATCTGAAAGTACGCGTGTTGGCCGTTGGTGCCGGGCTCGCCCCAAAGCACGGGCGAGGTGCCATAGGGCAGTGTCTGGCCGTTGCGGTCCACGCGCTTGCCGTTGCTCTCCATCTCCAACTGCTGCAAATACGCAGGCACCCGGCGCAACGCACTGTGGTACGGGGCAATGCTTCGGCTGGTGTAGTTCAAGAAGTTGCGATACCAGACGTCGAGCAGACCCAAGCGTACCGGCAAGTTGGCCTTCAAAGGTGCGGTCTGGAAATGCTGGTCCATCGCGTGCGCACCGGCCAGCAACTCCCGAAAACCCTGCGCGCCAATGGCAATCGCCACCGGCAAACCAATCGCCGACCACACCGAATAGCGCCCACCCACCCAGTCCCAAAAGCCGAAGGTGGTGGTGATGCCGAACTCGCCAGCCGCCGCCACATTGGTGGTCAGCGCCGCAAAATGGCGCGCCACGTCAGCGCCGCCCTGCGCCTGGAACCAGGCCAGCGCCGAGCGGGCGTTGGTCATGGTCTCGATGGTGGTGAAGGTCTTGGACGCGATCAAAAACAAGGTGTTCTCGGCCTTCAAGCCCTTGAGTACCGCCGCCAGCTCATGGCCATCGACGTTGGACACAAAATGAAAGCGCTTGCCCTCCATCACAAAGTCCTGCAGCGCCAGCACCGCCATTTGCGGCCCCAGGTCGGAGCCGCCAATGCCGATGTTCACCACGTCGGTGATCTGCGCATCGGCGCGGACTTGCTCGGCGTAGGCCAGCATGGGTTTGAGGGTGTCGTGCACCTGCTTCAAAGGCGCGGCCAATTCGCCTTGCAAAGAACCCTCGGGCTGGCGCAGCAGCCAGTGCATGACGGCTCGGCCCTCGGTGGCGTTGATGGGCTCGCCCCGGAACATGGCGTCGCGGTGCGTGGCCAGACCGGTTTGCCGGGCCAAGGCCATCAACAGCGCTTCGGTGGCCGCGTCGGTGTGGTTTTTGGACAGGTCGGCAAACACGTGGGGGGCCGACTGGCTCAGCGCATCGGCACGCTGCGCATCGGCCGCAAAGGCTTGGCACAAGTCAAAGCCCTTGAAATCAGCCGCATGGGCTTGCAGCGCCTGCCAGGCGGGGGTGAGGTCACATCGCATTGTTCGGTTCTTTTAGCAAAACATCGCGGCAAGGGCGCCGCTCCCACAGAGATCAAATCTGCTGCATCAGTGCTTCGAGTTTGACGGCGTCAGCGCAAAAAGCGCGGATGCCTTCGGCCAGCTTTTCGGTGGCCATGGCGTCTTCGTTCAGGGCCAGGCGGAACGAGGCTTCGGTGTACTGCACCAGGGGCAAGTCCATGGCCTGCGCGGCTTGGGCGTTCAGCGCGGGGGCGAGGGGTGCGTCGGTTGCGGCCAACTGCGCCAGCAGTTCGGGGCTGATGGTCAGCAAATCGCAACCGGCCAGCGCGGTGATCTGGCCGATGTTGCGAAACGACGCGCCCATGACTTCGGTTTTGATGCCGTGCTTTTTGTAGTGGTTGTAAATGGCGGCGACCGATTGCACGCCCGGGTCTTTGGCACCGGCCTTGGCGGCTTCGTCCCAGCCAGCGCCAGCGGTCTTTTTGTACCAGTCGTAAATGCGCCCCACAAAGGGCGAGATCAGCTGCACCTTGGCCTGGCCGCACGCCACCGCTTGGCAAAAAGCGAAGAGCAGCGTCAAGTTGCAGCGGATGCCCTCGCGCTCCAGCTCGGCTGCGGCCTGAATGCCCTCCCAGGTCGAGGCGATTTTGATCAACACGCGCTCGCGGGCGATGCCCTGCGCCTCGTACAGCCCCATGATGCGGCGCGCCCGCGCCACGGTGGCAGCGGTGTCAAAGCTCAGGCGGGCGTCCACTTCGGTGGACACGCGGCCGGGCACGGTTTGCAGAATCTCTTGGCCAAAACGCACCAACAGGTGGTCCATCACCACGTCCAGTGGCTGGCCACGGTGGGCGGCCACCGCCTCGGCCAACAACGGCGCGTATTCGGGTTTTTGCACCGCTTTCAAAATCAAGGAAGGGTTGGTGGTCGCGTCTTGCGGCTGGAACTGGGCCAGCTGCTTGAAGTCGCCGGTGTCGGCCACCACGGTGGTGCATTGTTTGAGAGCGTCGAGTTGGTTCATGGCAGTTTTTTGAAAAGACGGTTGAATTATCCGTGAAACAAAGTTACATTACAAATCAAATTTTCATGTAACTTCAAAACAACTCCCGATTCATCATGGCTTTTGATCTGGTTTTCTTCGGCGGCACAGGCGATCTGGTCTGGCGCAAACTCATGCCCGCCCTGTTCCAAGCGTATCGCCACGGCACCTTGCCCGAGGGTGGCCGCATCATCGGCGTGGGCCGCGACGACATGTCGGACGCGCAATACCGCCAACAAATCCAAGCGCGCTTTGAGCAGGTCGAGGGCGACAAACGCCCCAACAGCGAAGAGTTCGCCCGCTTTGCCAGCTTGCTGTGCTACGTGCGCATGGACCTGTCCAAGCCCGAAGCCTATGCGGTGCTCAAAGACCGCCTGGCCGAGCGCGAGACCGACACCGTGGTCATGTACCTGTCCACTGCGCCCAGCTTGTTCACCACCGTCTGCGAACAACTCGCGGCCAGCGGCTTGAACACCGCCAAGACCCGCATCGTGCTCGAAAAACCGCTGGGCCAAAACCTGGCCTCCAACCGCGCCATCAACACCGCCGTGGGCCAGGTCTTCAAAGAGCAGCAGATCTTTCGCATCGACCACTACCTGGGCAAGCCTGGCGTGCAAAACCTGTTTGCCATGCGCTTTGGCAACGCCTTGTTCGAGCCCCTGTGGCGGCGCGAGCACATCGCCAACATCCAGATCACCATGTCCGAAGAGTTGGGCGTGGAAAAGCGCGGCGGCTTTTATGAAGGCACGGGCGCGCTGCGCGACATGGTGCAAAACCACGCCCTGCAGCTGCTGTGCGCGATTGCCATGGAGCCCCCCATCAACGCCCACGCCGACGCCATCCGCGATGAAAAGCTCAAAGTGCTGCGCGCCTTGAAACGCTGGACGCCCGAGACCTTGAGCCAACACGTGATTCGCGGCCAATACGCCGCAGGCAATGTGGACGGCCACGCTGTGCCCGCCTACCGCGATGAGCAGGGCGTCAGTCCGAGCAGCGCCACCGAAACCTTTGTGGCCCTGCGCACCGAGATCGCCAACTGGCGCTGGGCGGGCGTGCCGTTTTACATCCGCACCGGCAAACGCATGGCTTCGCGCGAGGCGCACATCGAGATCAACTTCCGCCCCACCCCGCACGACATCTTTCAAACGCCTGTGGGACAAGTCAACAAACTGGTCATCCACTTGCAACCCAAAGACGGGCTGGAGCTGCACCTGTTTGCCCAAGGCCAAAGCAAGCGCGGCCAAGGCGCTGG
>JAHECM010000012.1:0-8637 GCA_024641725.1 Limnohabitans sp.
GAGCTGGGCGAGGCCTACACCCGGCTCGACGATGACCCCGCACTGCGCGTGGGGGTGCTGTGCGCGGCGGGTGACCATTTCACCGCCGGCCTGGATTTGCCCACCATTGCGCCGCTCATGCAGCGCGGCGAAAAGGCCGTGCCGCTGGGTCTGGTGGACCCGCTCAATCTGGGCATGGAAGGTTATCGCCGACGCACCAAACCCATGGTGGCGGCGGTGCAGGGCATCACTTACACGCTGGGCATTGAACTCATGCTGGCGGCCGACATCGTGGTCGCGGCTGACGACTGCCGGTTCTCGCAGTTGGAGGTGCAGCGCGGCATCATGGCCACGGGCGGCGCAACCTTGCGCATGGCCGAGCGCGCAGGCATGGGCAACGCGCTTTTACACTTGCTCACGGCCGACGTGTTTGACAGCGCCGAGGCCCTGCGCCTGAACTTTGTGCAAAAAGTGGTGCCTGCAGCCGGTTTGCTGGCCGAGGCCATGCGCATTGCCGGGCTAATTGCAGCGCAAGCCCCGCTCGCCGTGGTGGCCACGCGCCAGAACGTGCTCAAGGGCGTGGAGCAAGGCCCGCTGGTGGCCATGCACGACTTCATTACAGTGCAAAAAACATTGTCCAACAGCGACGATGCGGCAGAGGGCGTGCGTTCGTTTGTCGAAAAACGCCCGGCCCGCTTCACGGGGCGGTGATGGCCCTAGACCTTGATCACGCCCGGTCTTGATGCGCATCAAGGTTCGGGCTGCGGGGTGCGTGCAAGCTTGGGATCAGGCGCATCGCGGATGATCTGCCCAGAACAAGCACCCAAGGAGACTCCATGAGGCTGGCCCTGTTGTCGGACCTGCACGCCAATCGGCACGCCCTGAGCGCCTGTCTGGCCCACGCCCAGACGCAGGGCGTGGAGCGCCATGCCTTTCTGGGTGATCTGGTGGGCTATGGTGCCGACCCGGTCTGGGTGGTGGAGCAGGTGATGGCTTTGCAGGCGCAAGGGGCACTGGTCGTCCAGGGCAACCACGACGCCATGGCCGTCACGCCGCCCCAAGGTGATGTGTCGATGGGGTCGAGCACCGCCGACTGGACACACCGCCAGCTTAGTGTTGACCACCGCCGATTTCTGGCTGATTTGCCTTTGAGCGCATCGCTGGAGCACCTCTTGCTGGTGCACGCCAGCGCCGACAAACCCGAGGCCTGGCGCTATGTGGACAGTGAGCGTGCAGCCACGGTTTGTCTGGATGCGGCGCGCAGCCGGGGCGCCGTGGCGGGTGGGGGGCAACACCACGTTCTGGTGGGCCATGTGCACCACCAGACCTTGTATTACCAGGGCGCAGGCCGCGACCTCATGCCTTTCAAACCCACTGTGGGCGTGGGGGTGCCTGTGCCGCGCTTGCGGGCTTGCGTGGCCACCGTGGGCGCGGTCGGACAGCCACGCGACGGCGATCCACGGGCCATGTACGCCGTGTACGACTTGACCGCCGGGCGCTTGACCTTTCACCGGGTGGCTTATGACCACGCAGCCGCGGCCGCGGCCATCCGGCAGGCCGGTTTGCCTGAATTTTTTGCCCAACGCTTGGAGACTGGACGTTGAAACTGCTGGACACAGGTGCGCTGATCGACGGTTTTGAAATCGAGGAATGCCTGCACGCGGGCGGCATGGCGCACATCTACAAGGTGCGCTATGCACCGGGTGCCGATGGCACGCGCCGCGAAGCCGAGTTCCCGATGGCCATGAAAATCCCGCGCATGACGGCGGGGGATGGGGCTGAAAACATCATCAGCTTTGAAGTCGAGCACCAAATCATGCCGGCACTGACGGGCCCACATGTGCCGCGCTTTGTCGCGGCGGGCGACCTGTCACGCACCCCTTATTTGGTGATGGAGTATGTGCAGGGCCAGACCCTGGACCATTGGCTTGAAATGCGGGAGCCCTTGAGCCCGCACGCCATCGCTCGGCTGGGCGCGGCGATCGCCAAGGCTGCACACAGCTTGCACCGGCAAAATGTGTGCCATCTGGACCTCAAGCCCGCCAACGTGTTGATCCGGCCTGACGGCTCGGCCCTGATGTTGGACTTTGGACTGTCTTGCCACGCCCACTACCCCGACCTGCTGGCCGAGGCCTTGCGCAAGGCGGTGGGCTCGCCGATCTGGATCGCACCCGAGCAAGTTGTGGGCGTACGTGGCGACCCGCGCAGCGACGTGTTCGCCATCGGCGTGATGCTCTACCAGCTGGCCACGGGTGACACCCCGTTTGGCGAACCCGCCACCGACGGCGGCATGCGCCAGCGGCTGTGGATGGACCCGAGGCCGCCGCGCCAGCGCCGAGCTGATCTGCCCGAATGGCTGCAGGAGGTCATCTTGCGATGCCTGGAGCCGGTGGCCGCGCAGCGCTACCCCTCGGCGGCGCATTTGGCGTTTGACCTGACGCACCCCAACGATGTTCGAATCACCGACCGAGGCCGTCGCGTGCAGGGCACGGGTTTCTGGACCCACTTCAAACGCTGGCTGCGTGCGGCGGGCATGCAGTACCAGCCCAGCCCCTTGCCATCCCAGCAAATCGATCAGGTGCCCATCGTCATGGTGGCGGTGCCCTACAAAGACGTGAGCGATGCCACGCTGTACTCCCTGCGCGAAGCGGTGGCGCGTTCCTTGGGCATTCGCCCCGGTGCGCGGCTGGCGTGTGTCACGGTCATTGCGCCTGGCGACACCAACGCCACAGACAACGCGCAAAGCGAGACGACCGTGCACCGCTGGCACCTCACGCGCTTGCAGCAGTGGGCCCAGCCGCTCGACTTGGCGGACCACCAGACATCTTTTCATGTGCTCGAAGCGGGCGACGTGGCAGATGCCATCGTCAAGTACGCCGAGGGCAACCAAGTCAGCATGGTCATCATGGGCGCGGCCACCCATGGGCTGCAAATGCAGCGCTTTGTGGCCACCATCCCCATCAAAGTCGCCATGGACGCTCCTTGCACGGTGATCTTGGTCAAGCAGAGCTTGCCCTTCGAGTTGCTGGGCAGCGACGGCGCTCGGGGCTAGCGCTGGCCTGCGCCACAATCGGTGCATGACCGAACACAGCGCAGCGCAACACCCCTACACCACCCTCACCCCCGACAAGGTGATGGACGCCTTGAGTGGCCTGGGTCTGTGGCCCGATGGGCGCTTGCTGGCGCTCAGCTCTTACGAAAACCGTGTTTACCGTGCCCACTTGGACGAGCCCGAGCAAGGTCACCACGCGGTGGTCGCCAAGTTCTACCGCCCCGGCCGCTGGAGCGCGCAGCAGATTCAAGAAGAGCACGACTTTGCCGCTGAGCTGCTGGACGGCGAGGTGCCGGTGGTCGCGCCCCTGCGCATCGATGGGCGCACCCTGCACCAGGCCGATGGCTTTGGGTTTTCGGTCAGCCCGCTGCGCGGCGGGCGTGCGCCTGAGCTGGACGATTTTGAAGTGCTGGAATGGATTGGCCGATTCTTGGCCCGCATCCACACCGTGGGCGCTGCCAGGCCCTTTGTGCATCGGCCTGCACTGGACGTTCAGGCCTTCATGGTGGAGCCGGCCGATTGGCTCAAAACCCACCAAATGGTGCCCTTGGAGGTGGAGCGCGAATGGCACAGCACCTTTGCGCAGGCGCTGGACGGGGTGCGGGCGGCCTTTGCAAAAGGCGCAGCCGAGCGCCAAACGCTGCGCCTGCATGGCGACTGCCACCCGGGCAATATTTTGTGGACGCCGACCGACCTGCCCGGGGGTGGGCCACACTTTGTGGACTTGGACGACGCCCGCATGGGCCCGGCGGTGCAAGACCTGTGGATGTTGCTGTCGGGCGACCGGCGTCAGCGCACGGCCCAGTTGTCAGCGTTGCTCGAAGGCTACGAGCAAGTGCGTGACTTTGACCGGACTGAGCTGGCTTGTGTGGAAGCACTGCGCACGCTGCGTTTGGTGCACTACAGCGCTTGGTTGGCGCGCCGCTGGGAAGACCCGATTTTCCCGATCAACTTTCCGTGGTTCGGCACCCCCGACTATTGGCGTGGCCAAGTGCTCATGCTGCAAGAACAAATCGAAGCCATGCAAGAAGACGCGCTGAGCGCGTGACCCGCCGGGCCGCGCACACCGCCTGCCGGCCGCTGCTCCCACAAACCATGTAGGAGCCGCACCCCGTGCGCGAAGGTCTTGGCCCAAAACCATGCAGGAGCCGCACCCCGTGCGCGATGGACTTGTGGCTCAAGTCCGCAGTGCTCAAGTCCGCACGCTCAGCCCCAGCCCCATGGCAGCGCCGCGCAGGGCGGGGTGTTCGGCGCGGATGACGTAAGTCGGAATTTGGCTCAGGTATTGCTCAAAGCGCCCTTTGGCTTCAAAAGCAGCACGAAACTCCGACGCGGCAAAGTACGCCCCCAAGTGCCCGATCACGCCGCCGCCGATGTAGATGCCGCCGCGTGCGCCCAGCGTCACGGCCAGGTTGCCCGCCACATTGCCCAACAAGCGGCACATGCGGGCCAGCGCTTCTTCGCAGGCGGCATCTTGCCGGGTCAAGGCCTGGTGGGTGATCTGCGCGGCGCTCAGGGTTTGAGGGGTTTGGCCGTTGAGCTGCGAGATGGCCCGGTACAGGTTTTCCAGGCCCATGCCTGAGATCACGCGTTCGGCGGAGACATGCGAAAACTCGCGCCAAAGCACCCCCAAAATGTCCGCCTCGCGGGCACAGGTGGGGGCCAGCGTCACATGGCCGCCCTCGCCCGCAATGGGCACCCACTCGCCCGATGTTGCCCGCGTGAGCGAGGACACGCCCAAGCCCGTGCCGGGGCCCAGCAGGCCACACGGCGCACCCGGCACCGGAGTGCCTGGGCCAATTTGCGCCAGGTCGTCTGCGGTGAAGGTGGGCGCGGCCAGCGCCATGGCTTCCCAGTCATTGAGCATGCGCAACTCGTCCAAGCCCAACTGCTGGCGCGTGTGTTCGATCGAAAACGCCCAAGGGGTGTTGGTCATCTTCAGCCAGTCACCCGTGATCGGGTTGGCAATCGCCACGCAGGCGCGCCGCACCAGGGGCTGGCCCACTTGCTGCAAGTAAGCGGCCATGGCTGCGGCCAAGTCGGCATGGTCTGAGGTGGGCAGTGTCATTGGGAGCAGCAGCGGCAAGTGCTCACCTTGGGTCAGGGCAAAACGGGCGTTGGTGCCGCCCACGTCGCCCACCAGGCAGGGGGCGTGTGCAGTGTGGAGTGTCATGAGGTTAAAGGCAGTTCGAGGGTGACGTGCAGGCCGTGTGGTTGGGCGCTGCTCAGGTGCACGCGGCCGGCGTGGCGTTGGGTGATTTCTTGCACGATGGCCAGGCCCAAGCCGCAGCCATTGCCCGTGTCGGTGGCGCGCACAAAGCGCTCCATCACGCGGGAACGGTCGGCCGGATCAATCCCGGGGCCATTGTCGGTGACTTCGAGCCGTGCCCAAGGCGCGGCAGCACTCACGCGCACCGTGACCTGAGCACTTTCACCCGCGTAATGCAGGGCGTTGTCGATCACATTGGTCAGGGCTTCGCGCACCAGCAACTCGTTGCCCGTGACCCAAACCGGAGCGGCTTCGGCGCTGTCTGGATCGTGGCTGTCGTCCATGCCCAAGTCGGCGTGCTGGCGCAGGGCTCGGGGCACCATCTCGGCGGTGAGTTGCCGGGCCATGCGCTGCAGGTCAAAGCGTTGGCGGTTTTGCGCCATGGCGGACTCGGGCTCGGCGCGGGCCAGCGTCAGCAGTTGGTTGACCAGGTGGGCGCTGCGGGTGGCGCTTTGGTGCACGCGCTCCAAGCGCGCGTGCAACTCGGGGTCGGTGGTGGACTGCAGTGCGATTTCGGTCTGGCTTTTGAGCCCTGCCAGCGGCGTGCGCAGTTGGTGCGCCGCGTCGCCAATGAAGCGCTTTTGAGTTGCCACATTGTCTTGTGCAGCCCCCAGCAAGCTGTTGAGTGCGCTGGCCAGCGACACCAGCTCACGCGGTGCGGAGGCCAGTTGCACGGGGCGCAGGTCAGATGCTGCACGCCCCTCGACCTGCTGCGTCAGCCGCTTGAGCGGGGCCAGTCCAGCGCGAATGCCGGCCCACACGATCACGGTCATCAGCAACACCAACACCGACATGGGCAGCAGCATGTCCACCAAGATGCGCTGCGCCAGCTCTTCGCGGCTGGCGCGGCTTTTGGCCACTTGCACCAGCAAGGTGGTTTGTGGCGTGCCGTCGTCTTGGCCCAACGCCAAGCGCAAGGCCACGATGCGCAGGGGCTCGGCGTGGGCGTTTTGGCCTGCTTTGTGCGGCATGCTGCCGTCAAAAAAATAGGGCTCGTTGATGGCCAGTGGCGCATCCACCGGTGGTGTGGGCAGCGACTGGTTGCCCAAAATGAACTGACCCGGCGGCGAGCTCACGGTGTAGAGCAGTCGGTCGCTCGGGTCGGCTTCCAAAATGTCTTGCGCTGCACGGGGAAAGTCAATGAGCAGGCCCGTGCCGATGGGCTTGAGCTGGCGCGCCAAGGCGCGGCTGGCTTGCAGCAAGCTGGCGTCAATGGCTTGGTTCACATACCCCGAAGCCAAACGGTAGGTGGCGATGCTCCCGCCCATCCACAGCACCAATTGCGGCAGCAGCAGCCACAGCAGCAACTGGCGCGCCAACGACACCCCGACTTGGCTGGGTGGCCTAGAGCTTGTGGGCATGGCGGTTGGCATGTGGACGCTCAAGTGGCGTCGGCTTCCAGCAAATAGCCCAAGCCGCGCACCGTGCGGATGGTCACGCCCGCCCCCTCAAGCTTGCGGCGAAGCCGGTGCACGTACACCTCGATCGCGTTGCCCTGGCCCACTTCGCTGGCATCGCTGCCGCTCCAAGCTTGGTTGATCTGATCCTTGGTCACGACCTGGCCCTGTTGGCTCACCAGCAAGGCCAGCAGCGACCATTCGCGCCCGCTCAGTTCCATGGTGTCTTGGTTGACCCAGGCGCGCCGTGCGCTGTCGTCCAGGCGCAAGCGGCCCAGCTGGGTGCTGCCCCCCGGGCCGCTGTGGCGCTGGCTGCGGCGAAGCAGGGCGTGCAAGCGCGCTTGGAGCTCTGGAAAGTCGAAGGGCTTGGTCACGTAGTCGTCCGCCCCGGCCTGCAGCCCGGCCACCCGGTCATCCAAAGAATCGCGGGCGGTCAAGAGCAGCACCGGCAGCAGGGGCTGGGTTTGCCGCACCTTTTGCAGCACGCTCAAGCCGTCCAACATGGGCAGGCCAATGTCCAGCACCGCGATGTCGTGGTGTTGTTTGGTCAGCAGGTACTCGGCCACGGCGCCGTTGGGGGCGTGCTCGACCTCAAACCCCGCGCCACGCAGTTGCGTGCACAGGGCATCGGCGAGCAAGGCGTCGTCTTCGGCCAGGAGGAGTTTCATGGGGAAAGCTGAAAGACTGTCAAAGAGAAAAATCTGAAAGTCGTTGATTTATATGAACATTGTCGCTGGAAACCCGCACGCCTCCGACCTAGGGTTTAACCTAATGTTAATTTATTAACGTGAAATTAATATTCACAGCCGCGATGCCGTTGACCCCAACGAATCCGACCATCAACCTGGCCTGCAGGCCATCACCCCCATGGAGACTCTCTTGAAAAAACATACCTTGACCCTGATTCAAAGCGCTGTGCTGGCCTCTGTGGCGGCCCTGTCGGTCGCCGCACATGCTGGCGAAGTGGAAGTGCTGCATTACTGGACCAGCGGCGGTGAGGCCAAGTCGGCCGCTGCGCTGAAGGCCACATTGCAAGCCAAAGGCCATGCTTGGAAAGACTTCGCTGTGGCCGGTGGCGGTGGTGACAACGCCATGACCGTGCTCAAGTCGCGGGTGGTGTCGGGCAATGCGCCCTCGGCCGCGCAAATCAAAGGCCCCGCACTGCAAGAGTGGGCCGCTGAGGGCGTGTTGGCCAACATCGACGATGTCGCCAAAGCCGAAAAGTGGGACAGCCTGCTGCCACCCGTGGTGGCCAATGTCATGAAATACAAGGGCAGCTACATTGCCGCCCCCGTGAACGTGCACCGGGTGAACTGGTTGTGGGCCAGCAATGCAGCGTTCAAAAAAGCCGGTGCCAAAGTGCCCACCAACTGGGACGAGTTCTTTGTCGCCGCCGAATCCCTGAAAAAAGCCGGCATCATCCCCGTCGCGCATGGTGGTCAGAACTGGCAAGACTTCACCACCTTCGAGAGCGTGGCGCTGGGTGTTGGCGGTGCTGATTTCTACAAAAAAGCACTGGTTCAACTGGATGCAGCCACGCTGACCGGCGCGACCATGACCAAGGTGCTCGACACCTTCAAGAAAGTCAAAACCTACACCGACAAAAACGCGCCTGGCCGCGACTGGAACCTGGCGACCGCCATGGTCATCAAGGGCGAAGCGGGCATGCAGCTGATGGGTGACTGGGCCAAAGGTGAGTTTGTAGCGGCTGGCAAAAAGCCTGGCGCTGACTTCACTTGCGCCGCAGCCCCTGGCACGGCCAAGTCTTTCACCTTCAACGTGGACTCGTTTGCCATGTTCAAGCTCAAGGACGAAGCCAATGTGAAGGCGCAAAAAGACCTGGCCGCCGCCATCATGTCCACCGACTTTCAAGAAGTGTTCAACCTGAACAAGGGCTCTATCCCTGTGCGCCTGAACATGAACCTCGCCAAGTTTGACGA
>JAHECM010000012.1:8737-26711 GCA_024641725.1 Limnohabitans sp.
GTCTTGCGCACCATTTACCTGTACCCCATGGCGATCTCGTTCATCGTGACGGGCACCGCGTGGAAGTGGATTCTCAACCCCGGCCTGGGCCTGCAGCACCTGATGCACAGCTGGGGCTTCACTGACTTTCAGTTTGAATGGTTGGTCGACCAGGACATGGCCATTTATTGCGTGGTGATCGCTGGCGTGTGGCAAAGCGCGGGCTTTGTGATGGCGCTGTTTTTGGCGGCCTTGCGCGGCATTGACGACTCGATCATCAAAGCCGCTCAAGTGGACGGCGCGAGCTTGCCGACGATTTACTGGCGCATCATTTTGCCGAGTTTAGGGCCGGTGTTTTTCAGCACCCTGATGGTGGTCTCCCACTTGGCCATCAAGAGTTTTGATCTGGTCATGGCGCTCACCGCAGGCGGCCCCGGTTACGCCACCGATTTGCCCGCCACCTTTATGTACGCCACCGCCTTCACCCGTGGCCAGATTGGCGTGGGCGCAGCCAGTGCCACCGTGATGCTGGCCACCGTGGCGGCGATTGTGGTGCCTTACCTTTATTCTGAATTGCGGAGCAAACGATGAACCGCCTGAATTTTCACCGGGTCATTTTGTGGTCCATGCTGCTGCTGTTCGCGGTCTGGTTCTTGGTGCCGCTGTATGTGATGCTGACCACCTCGCTCAAAGACGCCGAGCAACTGCGTGCGGGTAACCTGCTGAGCCTGCCCACCGCGCCCACGCTGGACGCTTGGTACAAAGCCTGGGGCAGCGCCTGCACCGGGGTGCAGTGCGAAGGTCTCAAACCCTACTTCTGGAACTCGATGGTGATGGTGGTGCCAGCGGTGCTGCTGTCGACCTTGATCGGTTCGCTCAACGGTTATGTGCTCTCCAAATGGAAGTTCCGTGGCAGTGAAACCCTGTTTGCCTTCATGCTGTTTGGTGTGTTCATGCCCATGCAGGTGGTGCTCTTGCCCATGAGCCAGGTGCTCGGCTGGCTGGGCGTGGCCAGCTCGGTCTGGGGGCTGATGCTGGTGCACGTGGTGGCGGGCATCCCGTCAACCACTTTGTTTTTTCGCAACTACTACATCGGGCTGCCGGACGAGTTGATCAAAGCGGCGCAGCTCGATGGTGCGGGGTTTTGGATGATCTTTCGCCGCATTGTGTTGCCGCTGTCGCTGCCGATTTTGGTGGTCACGCTGATCTGGCAGTTCACCAACATCTGGAACGACTTTTTGTACGGCGTGGTGTTCTCGGGCGCGGACAGCAAACCGATCACCGTGGGCCTGAACAACCTGGCCAACACCTCCAGCGCTGTCAAGGAATACAACGTGGACATGGCTGCAGCCTTGATCGCGGCATTGCCCACCTTGTTGGTGTACGTGGTGGCGGGTAAATATTTTGTGCGCGGCCTGACGGCTGGCGCCGTCAAGGGTTAAAGGGAAAACATCATGCGCGCACTGGCCATTCGCAACATCCACAAGACCTACAACGACACGGTCCACATCCTCAAAGGCATCGATCTCGACATCCATGCCGGAGAATTTTTGATCTTGGTCGGCCCATCGGGCTGCGGCAAATCCACCTTGCTGTCGATGATCGCGGGTCTGGACCACCCCTCAAGCGGCAGCATTCACATTGGCGAGCGCGATGTGACGAACCTGCCCAGCAAAGACCGCGACATCGCCATGGTGTTCCAGAGCTACGCGCTCTACCCCAACATGACCGTGGCGCAAAACATCGCGTTTGGCCTGGAGATCCGCAAGGTGCCCAAGCCCGAGCGCAAAGCTGCGGTGGACCGTGTGTCGGCCATGCTGCAAATCGGCCACCTGCTGGACCGCAAGCCGGGGCAACTCTCGGGCGGCCAGCGTCAGCGCGTGGCCATGGGCCGAGCCTTGGCGCGAGACCCCAAACTGTTTTTGTTTGACGAGCCGCTGTCCAATCTGGACGCCAAGCTGCGTGTGGAAATGCGCGCCGAAATCAAGCTCTTGCACCAACGCACCCAAACAACCACCGTGTACGTGACGCACGACCAGGTCGAAGCCATGACGCTGGGCGACCGCATCGCGGTGATGAAAGACGGGCTGGTGCAGCAATTCGGCACACCCGCCCAAATCTACAACTACCCGGCCAACCGTTTTGTGGCCGAGTTCATTGGCTCGCCAGCCATGAACATGGTGGATGCGCAAGGCGTGGGCACCGCATTGACAGCGCAGGGTGTGGAACTGCCCATCACCTCTGCGCAGAGCGCCGCAGTGCAAGCCCACGGCAGTGCCGAGCTGGTGTACGGTCTGCGCCCCGAGAGCATTGGTTTTGCCGCGCAAGGCTTGCCGGGCAAGCTCAGCATGATCGAGCCCACCGGTCCTGAAACCTATGCCACGGTGGACACCGCAGCCGGCAAGCTGACGGCCCGCGTGCCGGGCGTGCTGCAAGCCGCAGTGGGTGACGCGGTGCACCTGCAGTGGTCAGCCGATCAGTCGCATTTGTTTGACCGCGCCAGTGGTGTGCGTGTGGGCTGAAAGGTGGGCGGCTTGAGGCGTCAACCAGTGCGGCTTGAAGCCGCACCAGCCTGATCAGGGCGTGCCAAAGCGTTCAGCCTGGCGCACCCTCCAAAACAGCCAGCTGGCGATGCACAGGTTGAGCAGGTTCCACGCGATGCCATTCAAAAACGCGGCGTGGTAGCTGCCCGTCACGTCGAACACCCAGCCTGACATCCAGCCGCCCAAGGCCATGCCCAGCAGCGTGGCCATGATGACAGCGCCCACGCGGGCCCCGGCTTCTTTGGGGTCAAAGTGTTCGCGGATGATGATGGCGTAGGCCGGCACGATGCCGCCCTGAAACAGCCCGAACATGGCCGAGACGATGTACAGCGGCACCATGCCGTCAAAAGGCAAAAACATCAGCAGCGCCACACCCTGCAGCATGGAGCCCAGCAGCAAAGTGCGGATGCCCCCAATGCGGTCGCTGATCACACCAAACACCAGTCGGCTGACGATGCCGCTGGCCAGCATGAGCGAGAGCATCTCGGCCCCGCGTGCCGCGCCAAACCCCAGGTCGGTGCAATACGCCACGATGTGCACCTGAGGCATCGACATGGCCACGCAGCAAGCCATGCCTGCAACAAACAGCAGTGCTTGAGCACGCAAGGGTTGCAGACCAAATGGGCGGCTGCGGTCCACGGGGGCGGCGCTGGTGCTGGTGGTGCCGGGTGTCCCTGTGACCAAGGGCGGGCGTTGGCGCATGCGCGTGGCCAGCAGCAGCATGCCGGTGCCACAAAAAATGCCCAGCAAAATGTAGGTTTGCCTCCAGCCCAAGGTCTCCACGCCGTGCTGCACGATCGGCGGCCAAATGGTGCCCGCGATGTAGTTGCCGCTGGCACAAATGGCCACGGCAATGCCTCGGCGCCGGTTCCACCACAAGGCGGTGTCGGCCATCAAGGGGGCAAAAGTCGAGGAGCTGCCGATCAAACCCATCAAGCCGTGGGCCAGGCCAAATGCCCAAATGCTGCCCGACATGCCCGCCCACACAAAGCCCCCACACACCGCCAAAGCGCCGATCCACAGCACCGGCACCAGGCCGTGGCGGTCCGCCAAACGGCCCGTGATGAGGCCGCCCAGCCCCAGGCAAATCATCATCAAGGTGTAGGGCAGCGACGCATCCGCCCGACCCACGCCAAACTCGGTTTGCACCGCAGGCAGCACCACCGAGACGATGTACATGCTGCTGTTGCCCAGCACCACGAGGCCCAGGGTGGCCAGCAAGCGCCAAGCAGCCTGTCGAGAGTCGATGAGAGAGGGGTCAGCGGGGAGGGTGTGCATGTCCACAATCTAGCCGATGCTTGGGGGTAAGGTTGTCTTATGGGTTACTGCGCCCTAGTCCGACCCTGCCGCCATGACGGGTTGGCGGGTTGCAGTCATCTACTCGACAGTTCACCCGCTTGCGACCTTGTACGCTGCCGCTTTCAGATGCAGGAGTGCCCATGAACGACCGAGCCCAATTCATCCGCATGCAGGACAGCACCCAGGACGACTGGAAGCTGATCGCTGGCGAGTTCATGCAGTTCACGCAGACGCTGCCAGACCGCGTGATCGCGCACCTAAAGCTTTTGGATGGGGACTACGGCGGTTTTCCGGTCGACCGCTACACCCACTGCCTGCAAACCGCCACGCGGGCGCTGCGCGACGGGCGCGACGACGAGTACGTGGTCTGCGCTTTGCTGCACGACATTGGCGACACGCTGGGCAGCTTCAACCACCCCGACATCGCCGCCGCCATCCTCAAGCCCTTTGTGTCTGAGGCCAATTTGTGGATGGTGCAGAACCACGGGATTTTTCAGGGCTACAACTTCTTTCACCACATCGGCATGGACCGCAACATGCGAGACATGTTCAAAGACCACCCGCACTACGCCCGCACCGAGGCGTTCATCGCGCTCTACGACGACCCGGCGTTTGATGCCCACTACGACACGCTGCCCATCGAAACCTTTGAGCCGATGCTGCGCAAGGTGATGGCCCAGCCGGTGAACTCGGTTTACAAGGACGCTTTGAAAGCCTGACTTTCAGAGCCGCATAAAAAAGGGGCAGCACCCACAGGTGCCGCCCCTTTTGTTTGAGGTGTGCGCGATTCAGCTCAGCAGCGCATTGACCCGCTTCACATACGCTGCTGGGTCAGCTGGCAAGCCGCCTTCGGCCAGCAGGGCCTGGTCAAACAAGATGTGCGCCAAGTCGTGGAAGTGCACCGAGCCGTCGAGCTTTTTGACCAGCGCGTGTTCGGGGTTGACTTCAAGCACCGGCTTGCTCTCGGGGGCTTGTTGGCCAGCTTGCTTGAGCATGCGGGCCAGCTGCATGCTCATGCCGTCGTCGGTCACCACCAGGCAGGCGGGGCTGTCCACCAAGCGGCTGGTCACGCGCACGTCTTCGGCTTTGTCTTTGAGCGCTTCTTTGAGCTTGGCCAGCAAGGGCTTGAAGTTTTCTGCGGCTTCTTCGGTCGCTTTTTTCTCGGCTTCGTCTTGCAACTTGCCCAGGTCCACTGCGCCTTTGGCCACGCTTTGCAAAGGGGTGCCGTCAAAGTCGTGCAAAAAGTTCAAAGCCCACTCGTCCACACGGTCGGTCATGAGCAAGACTTCGATGCCTTTTTTCTTGAACACTTCAAGCTGTGGGCTGTTCTCGGCGGCAGCCAGGGTGTCGGCGGTGATGTAGTACATCGCGTCCTGGCCTTCCTTCATGCGGGCCTTGTAGTCGGCCAAACTCACAAGCGCGGTGTCGCTGGTGGTGGACGCAAAGCGCAGTAATTTGGCCAGGCGGTCTTTGTTGCCAAAGTCTTCGCCCAGGCCTTCTTTCAGCACTGCGCCGAACTCGGCGTAGAACTGGGTGTATTGGCCGAGTTTGGCCTTGTCTTCTTCTGACAGGACATCGGTCACACCGTCGGTCGCCTCAGGCGACTTGTCGTGCTTGGCCAAATCTTCCAGCATCGACAGCACGCGGCGGGTGTTGCCTTCCCGGATGGCTTTCACGTCGCGGCTTTCTTGAAGCAGCTCGCGACTCACGTTCAGCGGCAGGTCGGCCGAGTCCACCACGCCCTTCACAAAGCGCAGGTAGCTGGGCATCAGGGCCTCGGCATCGTCCATGATGAACACGCGCTTGACGTACAACTTGATGCCCGCCTTCTTGTCGCGGTTCCACAGGTCTTGCGGGGCTTTGCTGGGGATGTAGAGCAGCTGCGTGTACTCGGTGCTGCCTTCGACGCGGTTGTGCGTCCAGGTCAGTGGGGCCTCAAAGTCGCGGCTGATTTGTTTGTAAAAGTCGGCGTACTGTTCGTCCGTGATGTCTTTTTTGGCGCGTGTCCACAAGGCACTGGCCTGGTTGATGGTGTCCCACTCGCCGGTCTTGACCATGCCGCCGGGCTGACGGCCTGCTTCTTCGTTGCTGGGGTCGATCAGATCGCCGTCTTTCCACTCTTCCTTTTCCATCAAGATGGGCAGGCTGATGTGGTCGGAGTATTTGCCCACGATTTCTTTGAGCTTCCAGGTGTTGGCGTAGTCCAGCGCGTCTTCGCGCAGGTGCAAGATCACGCTGGTTCCGCGTTCGGCGCGGTGGATGGCTTCGACCTCGAAGTCGCCCGTGCCGCCGCTGATCCAGCGCACGCCCTCGGCCGCTGGCGCACCGGCGCGGCGCGACTCCACCGTGATCTTGTCGGCCACGATGAAGCCCGAATAAAAGCCCACACCAAACTGGCCGATCAACTGCGCGTCCGACTTCTGGTCGCCGCTCAGCTTGCTCATGAAGTCCTTGGTGCCGCTCTTGGCGATCGTGCCCAGGTGGTCAATGGCTTCTTGCGCCGTCATGCCGATGCCGTTGTCGGTGATGGTCAGCGTCTTGGCGGCCTTGTCAAAAGACAAGCGCACCTGCAAGTCGGGTGCATCTTCGTACAGAGCGGTGTTGTTCAGCGCCTCAAAGCGCAGCTTGTCGCAGGCGTCCGAGGCGTTGGAGACCAGCTCGCGCAAAAAGATCTCTTGGTTGGAATACAGCGCATGGGTGACCAGGTGCAACAGTTGGGCCACTTCGGCCTGGAAAGCATGGGTTTGTTTGCTCATAGCGGTTCAGAATGAAAAAAGAAAGAAAACCAAAACGCCCCATAGCTCGGGGCGTTTGGCGAGGTTTCAAGAGTGGTTTCAGAGGATCGTTTGTCCGGCTCAGCGGGCCAAACTGCCCACCTCTTTGTTCCAGCGCTCCAGCAGGCGGCGGCGTTCGGCCGATTTGCCGTATTTTTCAAAGTCGTATTTGACCAAGCGCACGCTGTCCATGGACGGGATGCGCGGGTCTGGTTTGAACGTCTTATTCGCCGGTGACTGCAAGCTGCCCGCTTTGCCGCCGATGCTTTGGCCCGCTGGGCTCATCAGCCAGTCGTAATAGCGCTTGGCGTTGGCCGCATTGCGGGCACCTTTGACCAGTGCGATGCCGCCAATCTCGTAGCTCGTGCCCTCGCAAGGCGCGGCGGTGGCCACGGGGTATTTGTTGTGCCGCCACAGGTCAAAACCAAACATGAAGCTGATGCCCACGGCCACTTCGCCTTTGGCCACATTGGGCGCTTGCGCGGTGCCGCTGCGGGTGTATTGGGTCACGTTTTTGTGCAGCGCCTTCATGTAGTCAAAGGCGGCGTCCTCACCCATCAACTGCACCAAACCGGCCAAGATGGTGTAGGCCGTGCCGCTGGACGCGGGGTGTGAAATTTCGACCTCGCCCTTGTAGGCGGGTTTGACCAAGTCGGCCCAGCATTTGGGCTCGGGCAGCTTCTTTTTCTTGAGCAGTTCGCTGTTCCAGCCAAAGCCAATCGCGCTGGTGTAAAAGCCCCCCACCATGTTCTGCGTCATGGCGTACTGGCGCACGCTCCAGCCGTGCAGGTCGTTCAGGTAGTCGGGCCGGTAGGGGGCCAGCAGGCCAATCTCGGCCGCCTGCAAAAACGGGTCGCCCGTGCCGCCCCACCAGATGTCGGTTTTGGGGTTGGCCGCTTCGGCGCGCAATTGGGCCAAGGCTTCGCCCGTGGCTTTGCGGGTTTGGTTGACTGTGACGCCGGTGGCCTGGGTGAATTCCTTGGCCGCCATTTCGCACCAGCTTTGGTCGGTGCTGCAGATCGCGTTGATCGTGCCGGTCTGGGCGTTGGCGCCGTGGGTCAAGAAGGCCGCTGCAAACATGCAGCCAGCAGTGAACATCGATTTCATAGCGCGTTCCTGTTAAAAAATTTCTGTCGGCCCCAAATACCGCCAAGTCCCCGCAGGCATTTGGCCCAGCTGCACATTGCCCATGCGGATGCGTTTGAGGCCGACCACTTTGAGTCCGACTTGTTCGCACATGCGTCGGATTTGGCGCTTTTTGCCCTCGGTCAGCACAAATCGCAATTGCTCGGGGTTTTGCCATTCCACTTGGGCGGGTTTGAGGGGCTTGCCGTCCAGGCTCAGGCCGTGGCGCAGGCGCTCCAACTGCGCCGGTGGGAAGACCGCTCGCACATCGGCGCTCACCCGGCTGTTTTCGTCGATGCTCACCAGCGGGTTGGCTTTGCCGCCGTAGGTGGCCGATGGCGCGTTGGCGGCGGCGGTGTTCTCGTGGCCGGTGTAGGCCACGCGCACCAGGTATTCCTTTTCCATCTCAGAGTCTTCGCCAATCAGCTGGCGTGCCACGCGGCCGTCTTGCGTCAGCACCAAGAGCCCGGTGGAGTCGATGTCCAGGCGTCCGGCCGGGGCCAGGTTGCGCAGGTGCGGCGGGGTGAAGCGCAGTTTGCTGTGGTCACCCATCCAGTGGCTGCGCGGGTTGATGAGGGTGATGGCGGGTTCATGCCCGTCTTCGGCCTGGCCGCTCACATAGCCCATGGGCTTGTGCAGCAAGATGGTCACTTGGCGCTCTTGTTGCTGCTCTGCCGCCCGGTCCACCGTGATGCGGTCGGACAGGGTGACTTGTTGGCCCATGCTGGCGGGCAGGCCGTTGACTTGGACCCAGCCTTGCTCGATCCAGGCATCGGCCTCGCGGCGCGAGCACATGCGCAGCTCGGCCATGCGTTTGTTCAGGCGCTGGGTGTCGGAGGCGGCGGCGGCCGTGTCGCCTTTGCCTGCGGGTCGGGGGGCGCGTTTGAAAACCGGGGGCTGTGTCATGGGGTGTGGTGTGTCAGATAAAGACCGAGTCAAAAAGCCAAATCGGTCAGCGGCCAATTGTCCCTCTTTTGCTCACTGAAACTGCGCGGTGCGCAGCCCTTGCAGGTCCAAGATGCGCAGGCCGCCGTATTCAATTCGGATCAGTTGGCGTGCTTCCAGCACTTTCAGGGCTTCATTGACCCGTTGGCGTGACAGGCCCACCAAGTAGGCCAGCTCTTGTTGGGTGATGCGCAGCACCTCGCCCACCCCCGAAAACAGCACCGGGTTGAACAAGGTGGCCAGGTGGCGGGCCAGCCGCAGCTCGGGGTTGTTCATGCGGTCGAGTTCGCGGGCCGCGATGAACTGGCCCAGTCGTTCGTTGAGCTGGTTCATGATGAAGCGGTTAAAACCCAGCGAATGGTCGATCAGCCAATGAAAGGTGTCCACCGGCAAACCGGCCACCACGCTGGCGCGCAGGGGCTGGATGTTGTAGCGGTACACCTCGCGCTTGAGGGCGGTGCCTTCGCCAAACCACCCCCCTGGCGGTACGCCGGTGAAGGTCATGGTTTGGCCGCTTTCGCTGTCGCTGCTCATCTTGAGCAGGCCCGAGACCACCCCAAACCAATAGGTGGCGGGGCGTCCTACGCGGCAGACGTAGTCGCCGGGCTGCGGGTCGCTGACCACCAGCTCGGAGGCGATTTGTTGGCGCTCGCTGGGGGTCAGCAAGCCCAGCCATGGGATGCCCGCCAACTCATCGGGGGTGGGGACGCGGCGGCGTTGGTGCACGCTGGGGGAGGTGCTCATGGTGGCTGTCAGACTGGGGTCAGTTGTGCTAGGGGCTTACCCTAAATTGTCGTTGGAACGACATAATAACGTCAAATGCAGCCCTACGATTCGCCCAAGTTCAGCTGCAGCGACCTTCGCTGCAGCGCATTTGGAAACAAGGACCGGTATGCAGACGACGTTCCCCCGATTGCTGCTCAAGCACGCTGCTGAGCGCCCCAGCGCGCCCGCCATGCGTGAAAAAGAATATGGCATTTGGCAAACCACCAGCTGGTCCGACATGGCCAAGTTGGTCGAGCACATGGCCTGCGGCTTGCACCAGGCGGGTTTGCAACGGGGTGAGCACCTGATCGTTGTGGGCTCCAACCGCCCGCGTTTGACGGCCACCATGTTGGCGGCGCAGTCCTTGGGGGCGATCCCGGTGGCACTGTACCAAGACGCGGTTGCGGCCGAATGTGTGTTTCCGATCACCAACGCCGAAGTGCGTTTTTGCGTGGTGGAAGACCAAGAGCAGGTCGACAAAATGCTCGAAGTGCGCGAGCAGTGTCCGCAACTGGCCCACATTTTTTACGACGATCCGCGTGGACTGCGCAAATACGTCGAAGGCGGTTTGGGCTCGGTGGACGAGATGGTGGCGGCGGGCGAGGTGTTTGCCAAGCAACACCCTCAATTTTTCAAAGAAGAAATCGAAAAATCTCAGTCCTCAGACGTGGCGGCGATGTTCTTCACCTCCGGCACCACAGGCAACCCCAAGGGGGTGGTGCACACCCACGGCGGTTTGATCGACCGTGCCGATGCGGGTGCCGAGTTCGACAAACTCACCAGTGCCGAGGACGTGTTGGCTTATTTGCCACCGGCTTGGATTGGCCAAAACATTTTCAGCTACGCGCAGTGGCTGGTGTGTGGCTACGTGGTCAACTGCCCCGAGTCGGGGGCCACGGTCAACATCGACCTCAAGGAGATTGGTCCAACCTATTATTTCGCGCCTCCTCGTGTGTTTGAAGGCTTGCTGACCAGCGTGATGATCCGCATGGAAGATGCGGGTGCGTTCAAGCGCAAAATGTTCAGCTACTTCATGGACGTGGCCAAGCGCGTGGGCCCGGACCGAATGGACGGCAAATCCCTGGGGCTGTGGAGCAGTTTGCAATACGCCTTGGGCAACTTCATGGTGTATGGCCCGCTGCGCAACAACTTGGGCATGAGCCGCGTGCGCGTGGCCTACACGGCAGGAGAGGCGATTGGCCCGGACCTGTTCACCTTCTACCGATCCATTGGCATCAACCTCAAGCAGTTGTATGGCTCCACCGAAACTGCGGTGTTTGTCTGCTTGCAGCCCGACAACGAAGCGCGTGCCGACACCGTGGGCGTGCCTTGCAAGGGCGTGGAGATCAAACTCGCTGACAACGGCGAAATTTTGGTCAAGTCGCCGGGCTTGCTCAAGGGCTATTACAAGAACCCCGAGGCCACCGCCGAAGTGCTGACCGCCGACGGTTGGTACCACACCAGCGATGCGGGCTTTTTGGACAGCCATGGCCATTTGAAAATCATTGACCGCGTCAAAGACGTGGGCCGCATCAAGGGCGGTGCCAACGACGGGGCCATGTTTGCGCCCAAATACGTGGAGAACAAACTCAAGTTCTTCCCGCAGATCAAAGAGGTCGTGGCTTACGGCGATGGCCGCGAGAAAGTGTGCGTCATGGTCAACATCGACTTTGACGCCGTGGGCAACTGGGCCGAGCGCCGCAACTTGCCTTATGCCGGCTACACCGACCTGGCCCAAAAGACCGAGGTGTATGGGCTGATCAAGGACTGCGTCGAAAAAGTCAATGCCGATTTGGCCGAAGACGCGCTGCTGGCGGGCAGCCAAGTCAGTCGTTTCTTGGTGCTGCACAAAGAGCTTGACGCGGACGATGGCGAACTGACCCGGACCAACAAAGTGCGACGCGGGTTCATTGCAGAAAAATACGCGCCCCTGATCGACGCGCTCTACGGCGGCAAGGCGGAGCAGTTCATTGAGACGGTCGTCAAGTTTGAAGACGGCCGCACGGGCCGTGTCAGCGCGACCTTGAAGATTTCCGACGCAAAAACATTCACACCTGTGAAGGCGGCAGCATGAGCAAAGTCATCGGGGATGTCATTTTGGACATCCAAAACATCAGCCTGAGGTTCGGCGGCGTCAAGGCGTTGACCGACATTTCTTTCAACGTCAAAGAGCACGAAATCCGCGCCATCATTGGCCCCAACGGTGCAGGCAAAAGCTCCATGCTCAATTGCATCAATGGGGTGTACACGCCGCAAGAGGGCTCGATCACCTTCCGGGGTCAGACCTTTGACCACATGAACAGCCGCCAAGTGGCCGAGATGGGCGTGGCCCGGACCTTCCAAAACTTGGCCTTGTTCAAGGGCATGAGCGTGATCGACAACATCATGACCGGCCGCAACCTGAAGATCAAAAGCAACATCTTGATGCAGGCATTGCGCGTGGGCCCCGCCGAACGCGAAGAAACGGCGCACCGCGAAAAGGTCGAACACATCATCGACTTCTTGGAGATCCAAGCCTTTCGCAAAACCCCGGTGGGGCAATTGCCCTACGGTTTGCAAAAGCGTGTGGACTTGGGCCGGGCTTTGGCCATGGAGCCGCAAGTGCTCTTGCTGGACGAGCCCATGGCGGGCATGAACGTCGAAGAAAAGCAGGACATGTGCCGCTTCATCTTGGACGTGAACGACGAATTCGGCACCACGATCGTGCTGATCGAGCACGACATGGGCGTGGTGATGGACATTTCTGACCGCGTGGTGGTGCTCGACTATGGCAAAAAAATCGGTGACGGTAGCCCGCAGGATGTGCGCAACAACGAAGACGTGATCCGGGCTTACCTCGGCACGTCGCACTGAACCACCCGCACGGACAAGGACTTAAAGATGGCATTCTTTCTTGAAACATTGCTCGGCGGCCTGATGGCGGGCATGTTGTATTCGCTGGTGGCCCTGGGCTTTGTGCTCATTTTCAAAGCCTCTGGGGTGTTCAACTTTGCGCAGGGGGCCATGGTGCTGTTCGGCGCTTTGTCGATGGCCCGTTTTTCTGAGTGGATCCCGCAGTGGACGGGGGTGGACAGCTTGCTGATGGCCAATGTGTTGGCTTTTGCCATGGCGGCGGTGGTGATGTTCGCCGTGGCTTGGGCGGTGGAGTACTTGGTGCTGCGGCACTTGGTCAACCAAGAGGGCGCGACCTTGCTGATGGCCACCTTGGGCATTGCCTATTTCCTCGAAGGTCTGGGCCAAACCTTGTTTGGCAGCAGCATTTACAAGATTGACATCGGCATGCCCAAAGACCCGGTCTTTATTTTGGAAGGCATGTTTCAAGGCGGCGTTTTGGTGAACAAAGAAGACTTCTATGCGGCCCTGATCGCGGCAGCGCTGGTCACGTTGCTGACGGTCTTTTTCCAAAAAACATCCACTGGACGGGCTTTGCGAGCGGTGGCCGACGACCACCAAGCGGCGCAGTCGATCGGTATTCCGCTCAACCGCATCTGGGTGATCGTGTGGTGTGTTGCTGGCATCGTGGCCTTGGTGGCCGGCATGATCTGGGGCAGCAAACTGGGCGTGCAGTTCTCCTTGGCCACGGTGGCGCTGCGTGCCTTGCCGGTGGTGATTCTGGGCGGCCTGACATCGGTGCCTGGCGCCATCATTGGCGGCTTGATCATCGGCGTGGGCGAGAAGTTGTCCGAGGTTTACCTGGGCTCTTTCGTGGGCGGAGGGATTGAAATCTGGTTCGCCTATGTGCTGGCGCTGGGCTTCTTGCTGGTGCGTCCGCAGGGCTTGTTTGGCGAAAAAATCATTGACCGCGTGTAAGGGGTAAGCATGTTTTACAGAGAAAACGGTCAATTCAAGACCTCCTACGGTGCGGATCAACAAATCCTGCCCATCCGCCAAGACCGTGTGGTCATGGCCTTGCTGTTGGTGTTCGCTGTGGCTGTCGTGCCCCTGCTGGCCTCAGACTACTTTTTCCGAGCCATCTTGATCCCCTTCCTGATCATGTCTTTGGCTGCGCTGGGCGTGAACATTTTGGTCGGTTACTGCGGACAAATTTCGCTCGGTTCAGGCGCCTTCATGGCGGTGGGAGCGTATGGGGCCTACAACTTCTTTGTGCGCATTCCGGGTCTGCCCTTGATTCCTGCACTGATCTTGGGCGGCTTGTGCGCCACCGTGTTTGGCATTTTGTTTGGCTTGCCCAGCTTGCGCGTGAAGGGCCTGTACCTGGCCGTGGCCACGTTGGCGGCGCAGTTCTTCAGCGACTGGATGTTCTTGCGCATCAAGTGGCTCACCAACGACTCGCCTTCGGGTTCGGTCTCGGTGTCTGACTTGCAAGTGTTCGGTTTGCCGATCGACAGCGCCTTGAGCAAATACTGGTTGTGCCTGGGGGTGTTGGTGGTGATCGCGCTGTTGGCCAAAAACCTGGTGCGCAGCGCCGTGGGCCGTGAATGGATGGCCATCCGCGACATGGACGTGGCCGCTGCCGTGATCGGCATCCGCCCCATGTACGCCAAGCTGAGCGCCTTTGCGGTCAGCTCGTTCATCGTGGGTGTGGCCGGTGGCCTGTGGGCCTTTGTTTACCTGGGCGCCTGGGAGCCTGCGGCTTTCTCGGTGGACATTTCTTTCCGTCTCTTGTTCATGGTGATCATCGGCGGTCTGGGCTCCATCTTGGGCGGTTTTTTGGGCGCGGCCTTCATCACCTTGCTGCCCATTGCCCTGAGCCAGATCCTGCCTGCTTTGGCAGGCTTGGTGGGGTTTGACATTTCCACGGCCGGGGTGTCCCATGCCGAGCTGATGATTTTTGGCGGCTTGATCGTCTGGTTCTTGATTGTCGAGCCGCACGGCTTGGCCAAGTTGTGGTCGATCGCCAAGCAGAAATTGCGTCTGTGGCCATTCCCACACTGAGGCGATGTTGGGTTTTTTTGTTGGTGAGTGTTTATTTTTTTCTAAGGAGACAAGCATGAAGATGCGTGATTTGATTTTGGCGGTGGCGGCTTTGGCTGCTGCTGCATCGTCGCTGGTGGCGACCTCGGCTCAGGCGCAAGCCAAAGAGCAGTTTTTTCCGTTGCTGTCGTACCGCACCGGTCCTTATGCCCCCAACGGCATCCCATGGGCCAACGGCAAGCAGGACTACCTCAAGCTGATCAATGCCCGCGATGGCGGCATCAACGGCGTGAAAGTCACTTTTGAAGAGTGCGAAACCGGCTACGCCACCGACCGGGGTGTGGAGTGCTATGAACGCCTCAAAGGCCGCCCTGGCGTGACCTTGATTGACCCGCAGGCCACGGGCATCACCTTTGCCTTGACCGAAAAAGCACCGGCAGACAAGATCCCACTGGTGACTTTGGGTTACGGCCTGTCGATCGCGCAAGACGGTCAGGCCTTCAAGTGGAACTTCCCCTTGATGGGCAGCTACTGGACAGGGGCCGATATTTTGATCCAGCACCTGGGCAAAAAAGAAGGCGGCCTGGACAAGCTCAAAGGCAAAAAAATTGCCTTGGTGTACCACGACTCGCCCTTTGGCAAAGAGCCGATTCCCTTGCTGCAAGAGCGCTCCAAGATGCACGGTTTTGACCTGCAACTGATCCCTGTGACCGCGCCTGGCGTGGAGCAAAAATCGGCCTGGTTGCAAGTGCGCCAAAGTCGCCCTGACTACGTGCTGTTGTGGGGCTGGGGTGTGATGAACTCCACCGCCCTCAAAGAAGCTCAGGCCACCGGCTACCCCCGCGACAAGATGTACGGCGTGTGGTGGGCGGGTGCTGAGCCCGACGTCAAAGACGTCGGCGAAGGCGCCAAGGGTTACAACGCGCTGGCTTTGAACACCTCGGGCACGCAGCCCAAAGTGATTCAAGACATCCTCAAGCATGTGCATGGCAAGAGCCAGGGCACAGGCCCCAAAGACGAAGTCGGTCAAGTGCTCTACACCCGTGGTGTGATCATCTCGATGCTCAGCGTCGAAGCTGTTCGCCGCGCCCAAGAGCGTTTTGGCAAAGGCAAAGTCATGACCAGCGAGCAAGTGCGCTGGGGCTTGGAGAACCTGGCTTTGGACCAAAAGCGTCTGGACGCCATGGGCTTCACCGGCATCATGCAGCCGCTGTCCACATCGTGTGCCGACCACATGGGTTCGACCGCTGCCCGCGTGCAGACCTGGGACGGCAGCAAGTGGAGCTTCTCGTCTGACTTCATCCAAGCCGATGAGCAGATCCTGAAGCCCATGGTCAAGCAAGGCGCCGACAAGTATTTGTCGGACAAAAAGATGACACGCCGCACCCCTGCGGATTGCCAGTCTTAAGCGCCTGAAGTTGATGGCTCACGCCGATGTGTGAGCCGTCAACTGAAAGAGCAGCCTTTGGGGTTGTTCTTTCAGTTGATTCAAACAGGCGACCCATGAACGATTCAAACATCATTCTCAACGTCAATGGCATCGAAGTCATTTACAACCACGTCATCCTTGTGCTCAAGGGTGTCTCACTGCAAGTGCCCGAAGGGGGCATCGTGGCCTTGCTGGGCGGCAACGGTGCGGGCAAGACCACCACGCTGCGCGCCATCTCCAACTTGCTCAAGGGCGAGCGCGGCGAGGTCACCAAAGGCAGCATCGAGTTGCGCGGTGAGCGCATCGAGAACCTCTCGCCCGCCGATTTGGTCGAACGCGGCGTGCTGCAGGTGATGGAAGGCCGTCACTGCTTTGCCCACCTGACGATTGAAGAAAACCTCATGACCGGCTCGTACACCCGCACCAGCAAGGCCGAGATTGCGGCCAATCTGGAGAAGGTTTACAACTACTTCCCACGCCTCAAAACCCGCCGCACCTCGCAGGCGGCCTACACCTCGGGCGGAGAGCAGCAGATGTGCGCGATTGGCCGCGCCCTGATGGCCAACCCCAGCATGGTGTTGCTGGACGAGCCCTCTATGGGCCTGGCGCCACAGATCGTTGAAGAGGTGTTCAACATCGTCAAGGACTTGAACGAGAAGGAAAAAGTCACCTTCTTGATCGCCGAGCAAAACACCAATATGGCCCTCAAATACGCCGACTACGGCTACATCATGGAGTCCGGTCGCGTGGTGATGGACGGCGCCGCCGAAGACCTGCGCAGCAACGAAGACGTGAAAGAGTTTTACCTGGGCGTGGGCGGTGGCGAACGCAAGAGCTTCAAAGACGTCAAGAGCTACAAACGCCGCAAGCGCTGGTTGGCTTGATGCTCAAGCATTGATCCTCGCTACCACCTTCACAGCAGTACCCGAAAGAATCGCATGACCCATCACCTCGATGCGTTGGAAACCCGCGCTCCTGAAGCCCGCGAAGCGGCCCTCATGGCGGCTTTGCCCGCACAGATCGCGCATGCGCAGCAGCACAGCGCGGCTTTTGCTGACATTCTTCAGGGCGTGGACGCGGCCAGTATCACCAGCCGCGCTGCACTCGCCCAACTGCCGGTCACGCGCAAGTACGAGTTGCTGGATCGCCAGCAAGCCCAACGCGGGCAAGACCCGTTTGGAGGCTTTGCAACCATTGGCTGGAAGGGCATGGTGCGCGCTGCGGGCGTGCGCCGCGTGTACCAGTCGCCTGGCCCGATTTATGAACCCGAAGGCGCAGCGCCCGATTACTGGCGCGCAGCACGCGCCATGGCCGCTGCTGGTTTTGAGGCGGGGGACTTGGTGCACAACTGCTTCAGTTACCACCTGACCCCCGGCGCTTGGATCATGGAAAGCGGCGCGCAAGCGCTGGGCTGCGCGGTCATTCCGGGCGGTGTGGGCAACACCGAGCAGCAACTCGCGGCCATCGCCGATTTGCGCCCCGAGGCGTATTCGGGCACACCGAGCTTTTTGAAGATCTTGATTGAAAAATCCGCCGAAGCGGGGCAAAAATTGTCGATCACCAAAGCCTTGGTGTCCGGAGAGGCTTGCCCGCCGTCGCTGCGTGACTGGCTCGGTGCGCAGGGCGTCACGGCCTACCAGTGCTACGCCACGGCCGACGTGGGTTTGATCGCCTACGAAACCCCCGCCCGCGAGGGGCTGGTGGTGGACGAAGGTGTGATTCTCGAAATCGTGCGCCCCGGCACCGGTGACCCCGTGGCCGAAGGCGAAGTGGGCGAGGTCGTGATCACGGTGCTCAACCGCGACTACCCCTTGATCCGCTTTGGCACCGGCGACTTGTCGGCCATCTTGCCAGGGGCTTGCCCCACGGGCCGCACCAACACCCGCATCAAAGGCTGGATGGGCCGCGCCGACCAGACCACCAAGGTGCGCGGCATGTTCGTGCATCCGGGCCAGATCGCAGAGATCGTCAAGCGCTTCCCAGAGGTCAGCAAGGCCCGCCTGGTCGTGACCGGCGAGATGGCCAACGACGCCATGGCCTTGAGCCTGGAAACCACGGCGCACAGCGACGAGGGCCTCAGGGCGCGCATTGCCGATGCGGTGCGCGACGTGACCAAGCTGCGCGGCGACGTGCATCTGGTCAAGCCCGGCAGCTTGCCCAATGACGGCAAGGTGATCGAGGACGCGCGCAGTTACAAATAAACCCTCTCACACGAGTGGCATCCACCCCGTTGCCACCCA
>JAHECM010000145.1 GCA_024641725.1 Limnohabitans sp.
CGTTGCAGATCGCGCACGTGCAAGGCGGCGCTCATCGCGGCACCCTGTCTGCGGCATCTGTGGCCCCGTCCGCAGGCGTTTGACGGCGGGCCTGGCCCGTGCGGCCCGCCCAACTCAGCAAGCCGCCCACCAAACCGCTCGGGGCCAGCACCATGACCAGCATGATGACCACGCCCAGCAAGCCGCGCCAATACGCCAGCCCACGCCCCAATTCGGCCCCGCCCCAGACCAGCAAAGCGCTGCCAGCCAGCGCCCCCCAGAGCTGGTGCACGCCGCCGAGCAAGATCACCAGCAGCGCGTCCACCGACGTGGCCACCGAGGCCACAGAAGGGAACACTGCGCCTTTGACCGCAGCCCACAAGCCGCCCGCCAAACCGGCCAGCACCGCGCTGCCCACAAACACCTGGTAGCGCAGCCGCGCCACCGGCAAACCACTGGCCGCTGCCCGCAAAGGCGCGTCGCGCAAGGCTTGCAAAGCCGCGCCCCGGCTTGAGCGACTGGCCCGCGCCAGCGCTGCCACCGAGGCCAGCACCAGCGTGCACAGCAGCAGCCCAAACACCCAGCGGGTGTCGGGGTCCAGCAAGCGCAGACCGATCAAGCCGTTGTCCCCCCCGGTCAGAGCCACCCATTGCGTGGCCCCAGCCCAGACCATTTGCGCCAGCGCCAGCGACAGCATGGCCATGTACACCCCGCTCAAACGCACCACCAACAAGCCAAACACCGCAGCCGCCACCAGCGCCAGCGCCATGCCTGCCAGCAAAGACAAGGCCAAACCAGCGCCGCCCAGCAGGTGCGACAAGGCCGCGCCGTAAGCGCCCAGCCCAAAAAACGCCGCATGCCCAAAGCTGACCAAGCCGCCCAGCGCCATCATCCACTGCAAGCTGAGCCCAAACAGGGCCATGACCAGCACGTCTTCGGCCAGGCTTTGGGCATAGTCGCCCTGCCCCAGCGCCCAGACGGCCAGCGCCAGCACCGCCAGCCAAATCAAGCCCCCCGCGCGGCCCGAGGGGGCCAGCGAAAACACCGGCACGCTCTCGCGCTGCGGTGCCTGCACGGGGGCCCCCGCCAAGCCCTGCGGGCGCAGCACCAGCACCACCGCCATGGTCAAAAACACCAGCACCAGCGTGGCTTGGGGCACAAAACTCACGCCCAGCGCATGGATCACGCCGATCAGCAGCGCAGCCGCAAACGCGCCGCCCACACTGCCCAGCCCGCCGGTCACTACCACCACAAAGGTTTCGACGACCACGCTCACGTCCATCTGCAAATGCGCGGGCTCTCGCGGCAGCTGCAGCGCCCCGGCCAGCCCCGCCAGACCGCAGCCCAGCATGACCACGCCCAGCATGAGCGGGGCGGGGCTCACGCCCAGGGCGTCCAGCATGTCGCGGTCTTGAGTGGCGGCTTTGACGCGCTGGCCCCACAAGGTGCGCGTCAACAGCAGGTGCAGTCCCAGCCAGACCAACGGGCCCAGCGCCAGCGTAAAGAGCTGCCAAGTGGGGAAATACGCCTCGCCCAACTGGACCGCCCCCTTGAGGCCCGCAAAGCGCGGTGCGAACACCTCGTTCGGGCCAAAAAACCCGCGCATCGCGTCGTGCAAGGCCAAGCTCAGGCCAAACGTGGCCACCAACTGGTACAGCTCAGGGGCTTGGCGCATGCGTTTGAGCAGCAGCAACTCGGCCATCGCTCCCCCAAGGGCCGCGACCAGCGCACCCAGCAGCATGGTCAGGGCATAAGACCAGGCTGTGTCGGCCAGCGCGGGCCACCAGTCGGTCAAGGCATGCGCAGCCCACAGCGCACCCAGCATGAAAAAGCTGCCGTGCGCAAAATTGACGATGCGGGTGACGCCAAAGATCAGCGTCAACCCCGAGGCCATCAAAAACAAGGTGGTGGCGTGGCTCAGCCCGTTGAGCAGTTGCAGCGCCAGGCTGTCCAGACCCAAAACGCCCCCTGTTCAGTCCACCCAGCGGGTGAAGTCGGCCGCGCTCACGCGGGTGGTTTGGTAGCTGTTGACCAGGGCCGACTCGTCGGCATAGCCCAGGGCCATGCCGCAGACCAGCATTTCGTTGTCGCCTGCCCCCACCAAGGGCAAGATGATTTTGGCGAAGTTGTTCCACGCCGCTTGCGGGCAGGTGTGCAGGCCCCGCGAGCGGGCCGCCACCATCAGGGTTTGCAAAAACATGCCGTAGTCCAGCAAGCTGCCCCGGCCCATGACTTTGTCGATGGTGAACATCAGAGCCACGGGGGCGTCAAACAACTGGAAGTTGCGCTGGTGTTGGGCGTGCATGCGGGCTTTGTCGCCCTTGCCAATGCCCAGCACGTTGTACAGGCCAAAGCCGCATTCGCGGCGGCGGTCAATGAAGGGGCTGACCCATTTTTCGGGGTAGTAGTCGTAGGCCTCGCCGTACTCGCTGGCCAGCGCCGGGTTAGCGGCCATGGCGTCGTGGGCGGCGCAGGCTTGGGCCACCAGTTGGTCGCGCTTGGCGCCTTGCAGCACGTACACGTTCCAAGGCTGGGTGTTGGTGCCGCTGGGCGCGCGGCCAGCCAGCGCCAGCACGTCTTCGAGCACCGAGCGCTCCACCGGCTTGGGCAAGAAGGCGCGGGCCGAGAAGCGGCTGCCAATGGCCACGTCCACGCTGGCGGGGTCGTTCACCACAGCGGCGACTTGGTTGGCAATGGGGGCGATGCTCATGTCAATGTTTCCAGGTAGGTTTTGAGTGCGGTGGGCAGGGGCACGGGGCGGCGGGTCTCGCGGTCCACATACACATGCACAAAATGGCCTTTGGCGGCGCACACAGGCTCGCCTTGGGCAAACAGGCCGACCTCATAGCGCACGCTGGAGCTGCCCAGCTTGGCCACGCGGATGCCCGCGTCGATGGTTTGCGGAAAGGCCAGCGGCGCAAAGTAGTTGCACTGCGTCTCGATCACCAGACCGATGGTGGTGCCGCCATGGATGTCGAGCACGCCTTTTTCGATCAAGGTGGCGTTCACCGCCGTGTCAAACCAGCTGTAATAGACGACGTTGTTGACGTGGCCGTAAACGTCGTTGTCCATCCAGCGGGTGGTGATGGCGCGAAAGGCTTTGTAGGCGTCGCGGCCTTCGGGCTGGGGTTTGGCGGGGGCGTTCATGGCGCTCGATTGTGCCAGCGTTGCCAGTAGCTTTGAGCCACGCGCCAGGTGTTCATTTGCACGGCCACGGTGGTCTCGATGTCGTGGCCATACCCCCCGCCCATGCACAGCGCCAACGGCAAGCGGCGCTGCCAGGCCCAGTCCATGACCACGCGGTCGCGCTCTTGCAGGCCGTCGGCGCTGAGCTTGAGGCGCCCCAAGCGGTCGCCCTCGTGCGGGTCGGCCCCGGCCAGATAAATGACCAAATGCGGCTCAAAGCGGTCGGACAAGGTTTGCAGGGCTTGGTGCAAGGCTTGCATGTAGGGTGCGTCGGTGCAGCCGTCGGGCAGGCCCACGTCCAGGTCACTCGCCTCTTTGCGAAACGGGAAGTTCTTTTCGCCGTGCAGCGACAGGGTGAACACGCTCGGGTCGTTGGCAAAAATGTGCGCCGTGCCATTGCCTTGGTGCACGTCCAGGTCGATCACAGCCACTTGGAAGGCTTGTTTGCGCAAGCGCCAGGCCTCGGCCTGCATGAGTCGGGCCGAGACGGCGATGTCGTTGAACACGCAAAAGCCGCCGCCCTTGTCGGCGTAGGCGTGGTGGGTGCCACCGGCCAAATTGCCCGCCACGCCCTCGCGCAGGGCCACCCGGGCGGCGGCCACACTGGCCCCCACCGAACGGCGCGCCCGCTCGGCCATGGCCGGGCTCCACGGAAAACCGATCTCGCGCTGCGCCGCCGCGCCAAGCGTGCCGCTGTGCACGCCCGCGATGTAGGCCGGGGTGTGGGCCAGCGCCAGCTCGCCATCACTGGCCGCGGGCGCTTCTTGGAACACAATGCCCACCACCTCGGCCTGCAAACGGTCACGCAAGCGGCTGTACTTGCGCATTGGAAAACGGTGGCCCTCGGGCAGGGGCAAGACAAAGTGGTCGGCGTAATAAGCGTGCATGTCAGTGTGAAGGCAAGTGCCCGATTCTAGAAAAGCGCCTCTAAAACCGCCCGGAAGGCTTGCAAAACCGGCCCAAGACCCTAAAATTCAACCCATGCTGCACTGCAACAAATGCTGTACCGCCCTCCCCGGGGTCCGTTTCAGCGCAGTCCTTTGAACCTAACCCTCTTGGAGATTTTCATGATGACCGCTGAACAAATCGTCGCCTCGCACAAAGCCAATGTTGAAACCCTGTTTGGCCTGACCGCCAAAGCTTTCGCTGGCGTTGAAAAACTGGTGGAACTGAACCTGACCGCCGCCAAGGCCGCTCTGGACGAGTCCGCACACAACACCCAATCGGCCCTGAGCGTGAAAGACGCCCAAGAGCTGCTGGCCCTGCAAGCCAACCTGTTCCAGCCTCTGGCCGAAAAAACAGCCGCTTACAGCCGCCACCTGTACGACATCGCCACCGGCACCGGCGGCGAGTTCACCAAGGCTTTTGAAGCCCAAACCGCTGCTGCACAAAAGCAATTCGCGGGTTTGCTGGACAACGCCAGCACCAACGCCCCCGCAGGCTCTGAGCAGGCTGTGGCCATGATGAAGGGTGCCGTGACCGCTGCCAACAGCGCTTTCGAATCCGTCCAAAAAGCCGTCAAACAAGCGACCGACATGGCCGAAACCAACTTCAACGCCCTGGCCCAAAACGCCAGCGTTGCGGCCAAATCGGCCAGCAAAAAGCGCTGATTTTTGACCGGGCGCTGGCACAAGCGCCCGTCAAACCCTCATTGCAAGTTGTCTCCTCGGATCCTTATTGAATTTCACTCAGGAAACAGGGATCCCTTCAAGGGCTGATCGTCAGATCAGCCCTTTTTTTATGGCTCATTGCCCCGCCTCAAACGCCGCAATGCGGGCGCGCAATTGCGGCAATTGCGCTTGCATGGCCGAGCGGCCCGCCTCGATGGAGCGCCGGCGCACCGTGAAGTCTGCGCTCTTGAAGCCCGCCAGCGGGGGCCGCACCACAAACTCGGCCTCTTTGAGCGCCAGCGTGTTGATGCTCTTGCCCATGATGGTGAAGGTCTGCATCAGAATTTGAAACGTGTCTCCCGCCGGGTTGCTCTCGGGGTCGCTGGAAATGTCCACCGCGATCACGAAGTTGGCCCCCATCTCACGCGCTTGGTGCACCGGCACGGGTGCCACCAAACCGCCGTCCACGTATTCACGCGTGCCGATCTTGACCGGCTGAAACACCGCAGGCACCGCGCTCGATGCCCTCACCGCCGAGCCGGTATTGCCCTGGCGAAAGGTCACGGCATCGCCATTGCGCAAGTCGGTGGCCACAATGCCCAACGGAATCTTCATGCCCTCGATGGATTTGCCGCCCACCTGCGCATTCACGTAACGCGCCAGCGCCTCACCACGCAGCGCCCCCCGGTTGAGGATCGGCATCATCCAGTCGGTGATTTCGGCCTCCTCCATGGTCTCGGCCACGCGGCGCAG
>JAHECM010000152.1 GCA_024641725.1 Limnohabitans sp.
ATTTCGGCCACGCGCCCGGCGTACAACACGGCCACGCGGTCGCAGGTCTCGGCAATCACGCCCATGTCGTGGGTGATCAGCATGACGGCGGCGCCCCGGTCTTTGCACACCTTTTTGAGCAAGCCGATGATTTGCGCCTGAATGGACACGTCCAGCGCCGTGGTCGGTTCGTCCGCCACAATGAGCTGCGGCTCGGCGGCCAGGGCCAAGGCGATCACCACCCGCTGGCGCATGCCACCCGAGAACTGGTGTGGGTAATGGTCGATGCGCTCTTCGGCAGCCGAAATGCCGGTGTCTTTGAGCAAGTCAATCGCGCGCTGGCGGGCCTGCGCGGGTGTGACGGGCAGGTGCGCCAAAATGGTTTCGGTCAGTTGCCGGCCAATGGTGTACAGCGGGTTGAGCGAGGTCAGCGGGTCCTGAAAAATCGCCCCAATTTTGCGGCCACGGATGTGGCGCATCTGGTCGGCGTTCAGGTGATCGATGCGCTGGCCTTCAAGCAGTATCTGCCCGCCAGCCACACGGCCCGGCGGCTCCAGCAAGCCAATGATGGACGCGCCGGTGAGGGACTTGCCCGCCCCCGACTCGCCCACCACACCCAAAATTTCGCCGGGCGCGATGTCAAACGAAATATCGTCCAGCGCACGCAGCGTGCCGTGGCGGCTCGGAAACTCGACCACCAGATTTTTCACTTGTAAAAGACTCATCGCAATCTCGGATTCAGCGCATCGCGCAGCCAGTCGCCCAGCAAATTGACCGACAGGGCAATCAGCACCAGCATCAGCCCGGGGAAGATGGTGATCCACCACTCGCCCGAAAACAAATAATCGTTGCCCACCCGAATCAGCGTGCCCAGCGATGGCGATGTGGGCGGTGCGCCCACCCCCAAAAACGACAGCGTCGCCTCGGTGATGATGGCCGTGGCCACTTGGATGGTGGCCAGCACCATGACCGGCCCCAGCACATTGGGCAAGACATGTTTGCGCATGATGCGCAGCGGGGCCACGCCCGTCACGCGGGCGGCCTGCACATACTCTTTGTTGCGCTCCACCAGCGTGCTGCCGCGCACGGTGCGGGCGTATTGCACCCAACCGGTGAGCGAGATCGAGATGATCAACACACCAAAGGCCAGCGACTCGTTGGCATTGGGGAACAAAGCGCGACCCACCCCGGCGATCAGCAAGGCCACCAAAATGGCCGGAAAGGACAGCATCACGTCGCACAAGCGCATGAGCAGCGAGTCCACCCAGCCGCCGCGAAAGCCGGCCAGCAAGCCCATGGCCACACCAAACCCCACCGACAAAGCCACCGAAGCCAGGCCCACCACCAAAGAAATGCGCGAGCCATAGATCAGGGCCGACAAGATGTCGCGCCCCTGATCGTCGGTGCCCAGCAGATATTTGGAAGTGCCACCTTGCATCCACGCAGGTGGCAAGCGCGAATCGCTCAGCTCCAGCGTGGCCAGGTCAAACGGATTGGTGGGCGACACCCACCCGGCAAAGACCGAACAAAAAAGGCAGACGAAGGCGATGAAGGCTGCCACCATCGCCATGGGCGATTGACGGAAGCTGTACCCCACATCGCTGTGCCACCACCGCTGCCAGATTTGCTGCATGTTCAAGCCTTATTTGACGGTGATGAATTTCCAAGCCATGCCGTTGTCCGGGAACTGCACCAACTCGATGTTTTTCTTGGCGGCCCAATTGAGCGCCTGCTGGTGCAAAGGCAAATGGCCCACATCGTCTTGGTGGATTTTCATGGCTTCGCGGATCATCTCGTTGCGCTTTTTCTGATCGGTTTCAGAGGCGACTTTGTCGGTCAACTCGTCCACCTTGGGGTTGCTGTAAGCGCCCAGGTTGAACTGCCCTCGGCCACCGTCACCGGGGGTGGACAAGATCGGGTACATCACGTTGTGCGCGTCCACCGTGCTGGCGGTCCAGCCCAGCATGTAAAAGCTGGTGTTGCGGCTCAAGATTTTGGGGAAATAGGTGCCCTTGGTCTCGGCCTCAAGGTTGATCTTCACGCCCACCTTGGCCAAGTTGGCGGCCACGGCCTGGCAGATTTCTGCGTCGTTGACGTAGCGGTCGTTCGGGCAGTTCATCTTGACTTCAAAGCCATTGGGGTAACCGGCTTCGGCCAGCAGCTTTTTGGAAGCCTCGACGTCATAAGGCAAGCGCTTGGCCAAGTCGGCCGGAAAGCCATTGACCTGTGGCGGGTACATCAGGGCCAGGGGGGTGGCCGCACCGCGCATCACGCGGCTCTTGATGGTGTCGATGTCGATGGCCTGGTAGAAGGCCTTGCGCACGCGGATGTCCTTGAACGGGTTCTTGCCCTTCACGTTCGAATACAGCAACTCGTCACGCTTTTGGTCCATTCCCAAAAAGATGGCGCGCAACTCGGGGCCTTGCAGCACCTTGAGCTTGTCATTGGACTTGATGCGCTCCACGTCTTGAACCGGCACGGGCTCCATCACGTCGAGCTCGCCCGACATCATGGCCGCCACGCGGGTGGCGTCGTTGCCAATCACGGTGAAGACGACTTCATCCACATTGCCCTGCACCTTGCCCCAGTAATCGGTGTTGCGCACAAAGCGGGTCTGCACGTTCGGCTGGCGCTCTTTGACGATGAACGGACCGGTGCCGTTGGCCTTGAAAGAAGCCGCGTTTTCGATGCCCTTGCGGCGATCGACCGGCTTGGTGGCTTGGTTGTCCTCACACCACTTTTTGCTCATGATGTCCCAGTGCGTGACCAGCTCGGGGACGATGGGGAACGGCGCAATCGTGATGATGTCGATGGTGTGGTCGTTGATCTTTTTGATCTCTTTGAACTGACCCACATAGCTCTTCATGTCGGAGCCGTCGCCCTTGGCGCGCTCGTAGCTGAAGATCACATCGTCGGCGGTGAAAGGCGTGCCGTCGTGGAACTTGACGCCCTTGCGCAACTCAAAGCGCCACACGGTGGGGGCGGTTTGCTTCCAACTGGTGGCCAACAAGGGGGCGAGTTTGTAGTTGGCGTCGCGCGTCACCAATGATTCGTAGACGTTTTCGACCACCGAAATTTGCAAAGACTCGTTGAGCGAATGCGGGTCCATCGACAGGGCGTCGCCCTGGTTGCCCACACGCAGCGTGACGGCAGAGGCCGACACCGTTGACAGGGCCGACAGCGCCAGCGCTACAGTCAGTGTGGCCGCGAAGGGTTTGAGTTTGAAAGTCATGGACATCTCCTTGTTGAAATTGTGTGAATGAATGGAACGCTGAAACATCAAACTTGCGCTGGCAGCAGCGCCTGCTCCACCAAACTGGCGTGCAAGGCCGCGCCCAGCGGCAAAATCTCGTCGTTGAAATCGTAACGGCTGTTGTGCAACGGATGCGGGCCTGGCCCATGGGGCAAACCCTGACCGATGCGGATGTAAGCGCCCGGCTTGACCTGCAGCATGAAAGAAAAATCCTCGCCGCCCATGCTGGGCACCATGTTGCGCCAGACCTTGTCCGCGCCCACCAGGTGGGTGGCCACATCGGCCACAAAGTTCGCCTCCGGCACGGTGTTGACGGTGGCGGGGTACACGCGCTCGTACACCACCTCTGCCGTGGCCCCAAAGCCCTGCGCCACGCCCGCACACAGGGCTTTCAAGCGGTCTTCGATTTGCTGCTGAATGGTTTCGCTGTAGGTGCGCACGGTGCCCACCAGCGTGACTTCGCCCGGGATCACGCTCATGGCCCCGGGGTGCCCGCCTTGCATCGAGCAAATGCTGACCACCGCTTGGTCAAAGGCCGACAGGTTGCGCGAAACCACGCTTTGCGCAGCCGTGATGATGTGCCCCGCCACCAGCACCGGGTCCACCGCCTGGTGGGGCCGTGCGCCGTGACCGCCTTTGCCGTGAATGCGAATTTCGATCCGGTCCACCGCCGCCTGCATGGGCCCCGGGGTGACGCCCACCACGCCCAAGGGCACGTCAGGCGCGTTGTGTTGGGCAAACACTTTCTCGCAGGCAAAGCGCTCAAACAACCCGTCTTGCATCATGGCCCGGGCGCCCGCATAGCCCTCTTCGCCGGGCTGAAAAATCAGCACCGCCGTGCCGTCAAAGCGGCGCGTCTCGGCCAGGTAACGGGCCGCCCCCATCAGCATGGCGGTGTGGCCATCGTGACCGCAGCCGTGCATCAAGCCGGGCTTGGCGGACTTCCAAGTGCAGTCGTTGTATTCGGTCATCGGCAAAGCGTCCATGTCGGCGCGCAAGCCGATCATGCGGCCGGGGTGGCTGGCCGAGCGGCCTGCGCCATGCACCAACGCCACCACCCCTGTTTTGCCCAAGCCCGTGTGCACGCTGTCCACCCCACACAGCTTGAGGCCCTCGGCCACGCGCGCCGAGGTGTAGACCTCTTCGAAACCCAGCTCGGGGTGGGCGTGCAGGTCACGCCGAAACGCCGTCAACTCGGGGTGGAACTGGGCGATGTGCGCGAAGGCACGGCCATGGCCCAGCGCTGACTGAAGTGATGCGCCCATGACTCAATGCCCCCCGGCCTTGCCCACGCGCAAACGCGGGTCCACGGCAAAGTACAACAGATCGACCAGCAAATTGATGGCCACAAAAATGAGCGCAATCAGGCACAGGTAAGCGGCCATGACCGGGATGTCCGCAAAAGTCACCGCCTGGATGAACAGCAAGCCCATGCCGGGCCACTGGAACACCGTCTCGGTGATGATGGCAAAAGCGATCAACCCCCCAAGCTGCAAGCCCGTGATGGTCAACACCGGCACCAGCGTGTTTTTGAGGGCGTGGCCAAAGTGGATGGTGCGGCTGGACAAACCCCGTGCCCGCGCAAACTTGATGTAGTCGGTGCGCAGCACCTCGAGCATCTCGGCGCGCACCAAACGCATGATGAGCGTGAGCTGAAAGATGGCCAGCGTGACCGCAGGCAAAATGATGTGCAGCCAACCTTGGGCCGTGAGCAAACCGGTGCGCCACCAGCCCCACTGCACCACGTCGCCCCGGCCAAAACTCGGCAGCCAGCCCAGCCCCACGGCAAAGACCAAGATCAACAAAATACCGATCAAGAAGGTCGGCAAAGACACCCCGAGCAAGGACAAGGTCATGAGCAACTGGCTCGAAAAGCTGCCCCGGCGCAAAGCGGCATAAACCCCCATAGGGATGCCAATGGCCAACGCCAGCGTGGCCGCCACCAGCGCCAGCTCCAGCGTGGCCGGGAACCGCTCGGCAATCAAACGCGACACCTTGGCCCCTTGGCGCAGGCTCAAGCCAAACTCGCCCTGCACCGCATTGAGCAAGAAATGCCAAAACTGCACAAAAAAGGGCTGATTCAAACCCAGATCGGTGCGCAACTGGCTGATCTGCTCTGGGCTCGCGTCTTGCCCGAGCAAGAACACCACCGGGTCCCCCACGTACTGAAACAACAAAAACGAAATGAAAGCGACCGTGACCATGACGATCGCCGCCTGAACCAGCCGCTGGAGGATGAATGCAAACATCAATGTTCCTTGAACCAA
>JAHECM010000153.1 GCA_024641725.1 Limnohabitans sp.
CCGCCGGGTGTGCAGTCCAGATTCCAGGGGTTGCGGCTGATGCCGGTGGCGGGCGAGTTGGTTTCGCCCTTGCAACCAAACTCGGGCGTGGTGGTTTTGCCCAGCAGCACCGCACCCGCTTCGCGCAAGCGGGCGGTGGCTGGGGCGTCCACGTCCCAAGCTTGCTGAGGGTCCACGGTGCGGCTGCCGCGCAGTGTGGGCCAGCCTTGGGTGAGGATCAAATCTTTGATGCTGGTGGGCACCCCGTCGAGCTCACCCACGGCTGCGCCCGTGCTGCGGTGCGCTTGCCAGCGCGCTTCGCTGGCGCGGGCGCTGGCCAAAGCGCTTTTGGCGTCGACCAGGCAAAAGGCATTGATCTTGGGGTTGACGCGCTCAATGCGCGAGAGCACCGCCTGCGTGGCCTCCACCGGGCTGGCTTGCCCGGTGCGGTACAGCTGCAGCAATTCGTGCGCAGCGCATTGGGTCAGGTCGGTGGTGCTCATGGGCGTCTCCTGTGGGTGGGGGGTGAATGGGGTCACGCCAAGCCCTTCAAGGCTAGGCGTCAAGGCCTTGTTCGGGTTTGGGGACTGAGTTTTTTCCAGGGCAAATCACTCGGGTCTGCGGCCATGGGGCCCGCGGCCTTGGCCACCAGCACACGGCTGGCGATGGGCGTGAAGTCGGCTCGAAAATGGTTGGAGCTTTTGACCACCAGCAGCCTCATTTGCTCGGGGTGGATGCCCACGGCGCGGAACAATTCGCGGTCGAGCATCTGCATCTTGCCGCTGGCCACGGCCACCAGCACGCCATCGATTTCGAGGCACGCACAAGGGCCAATGTGGACTTTGACGCCCGTCATCATCGGGCCTTTGAGTTCGCAGACGTCGCTGCCCAGCGCGCGCACCACAAAGCGGCCCTGCACCGGCGGGTCGCTGTCCTGCCCGGTGAAGGTGGGCACGGCCTTGCCCAGCGCCAGATCGAGGCTGGCCCCCACACCCACTTCGTGGGCCTTGCGAGCCACCGCGGGGTCGCAGAGCAAGCCCAACGCCACCTGAGCGGGCCAGCGCTTGCCCGCACCTTGCTGCAGCAAGGCGTGCAGCATGCCCGTGGTGTTGCTGTCACCGCCTGCACCGGGGTTGTCTTGCGTGTCGGCCAGCACCACCGGAGCCTTGGCTGTTTCGGCCAGAGACAAGGCTTGCGCCACGGCTTCGCGTGCGGGCAACACATCGGGCCGCCACTGGCTGGGCTCGCTCACCTGTTCGTACAAGCGCTGCACAGCAGCCAGAGCGGAGCCGCCATGGCCCCAGACCACCGGGCCGCACTCGGCAAAGTCCGAGGCCGGAAAGCCCATGCAAAAACTCAGCATGCAGCCGGTCTCGGCTTCGATGCGCGTCAATGAGTCGTAGAGCGCCTGGGCCGGGGGCATCCAAGTGCTCTGGGCGTTGAGCGGAATCAAAAACGGCACGCGTTTGGCCTGCAGCGGGCGCTTAGCCCCGGCACGCAGGTGCTCGCGCAGCAGCACAGCAGCACGCTCGCCGGTGTCGGCCATGTCGATGTGCGGGTAGGTGCGGTAGGCCACCAGGCCATCGGCCAGGCGCAGCATGCGTTCGGTCACGTTGGCGTGCAAATCGAGGCTGGCCACGATGGGCACTTGCGGGCCCACAACCGCGCGGATGCGGGCGATCAGCTCTCCCTCGCTGTCGTCGGCGTGTTCGGCCACGGCCGCGCCGTGCAGGTCAAGGTACACGCCGTCGAGCCCCTGCACCAGGGCAGCGCGCACGTCTTCGAGGATGGCTTCGCTGATGCGCTCGAAGGCGTCACGGGTCACGAATGATGACGGCGTGGCCCCCGCCCAGGCCGAGGGCACGAGCTGCCAGCCCTCGCGCTTGGCCGCGTCAATGAAGCCGCCCACCGGGATGTTGATGCCTGTGAGCTGCGCCTGCATGGCCTGCCCGCGGACAAAGGCCGGAAAGTTCTCACCGGTGTTGAAAGCCGCCCAATCGGCCAAGCTGGGCGCGAAGGTGTTGGTTTCGTGCTGGTAGCCGGCGATCAAGATGCGGGTCATGGGCTTCAATCCAAAGGGGGCAAAGCGGCGGGTGCCGCGTCCAACAAACGGCGTGTGTAGTCTTGCTGTGGTTTGGCGTAGAGCTCGCTCGTTGCGCCTTGCTCGACGATGCGCCCCTGGTGCATGACGATCACGCGGTCACACAGCTGGGCGGCCACGCGCAAATCGTGCGTGATGAACAGCAGCCCCAAGCCCAGTCGCGTCTGGGCCTCGCGCAGCAGGTTCAGAATTTGCGCCTGCACGCTCACGTCCAGCGCGCTCACTGCCTCGTCGGCCACCAGCACCTGTGGGCGGCAAGCCAGGGCACGGGCAATCGCCAGGCGTTGGCGCTGGCCCCCGCTGAACTGGCTGGGGTAGCGCTGCAAGGCCTCCACCGGCAAGCGCACCTGCACCATCAACGCCTCTGCCAGGGCTTGCGCCTGCGCGCGTGACTGGCCAAAGTTCATCGCGCCTTCGATCAGAGACTGGCCCACCGTGCGGCGGGGGTTGAGCGACCGGTTCGGGTCTTGGAACACCACCTGCACCCGGTGGCGCAAGGGTCGCAATTGGCCCTCGGGCAAGTGGGCCACATCGTCAGCACCCCAAAAAATGCGGCCTTCGCTCGGGTCGATCAAACGGATCAGGCAACGCGCAAAAGTTGATTTGCCCGAGCCCGATTCACCCACAATGCCCACCGTCTCGCCCGCACGCACAGCCACCGCCGCGTCGATCAAGGCCGCCGTGGGGCGGCTGCGCCCCAGCCAGTCGCGGCTGATGTAGTTCTTGCCCACGCCCTGGCCCGACAGCAGGGCAGGCCCCTGGGGCTCGGGCTTGGCGGGGGGCGGCGTCATGCCCGGCACGGCGGCCAAAAGCTGGCGTGTGTACTCGGCGCGGGGGCTGCGCAGCACCTGTTCGCAGTCACCACTTTCCACCGCCTGGCCCTGGTTCATGACCAGCACCTGGTCAGCGATCTCGGCCACCACCCCCATGTCGTGGGTGATGAACAGCACCGCACTGCCCTGCTCGCGCTGCAGGTCGGCGATCAACCGCAAAATCTCTTTTTGCGTGGTCACATCGAGCGCGGTGGTCGGCTCATCGCAAATGAGCAAAGCGGGCTTCAGGATCACCGCCATCGCGATCACGATGCGCTGGCGCTGCCCCCCACTGAGTTGGTGCGGGTAGCTGCGCAGCATGCGCGCCGGGTCGGGCAGCTTGACGCGCTCGAACACGCGCAGGATTTCAGCGCGGCGCTGACCGGCTGGCCAGTCGGTGTGGGTGGACAGCAATTCGTCCACTTGGTCACCGCAGCGCATGACCGGGTTCAGGGCCGTCATGGGCTCCTGAAACACCATGCCCATCGCCTTGCCGCGCAACTGGCGCAAGCGCAGGCTGGACGCCTGCAGCAAAGACTCGCCTTGCAAGACGATGTCGCCCACCACGGGCTGCAACTCTTTGGGCAGCAAGCCCATCACGGTGGTGGCCATGACCGACTTGCCCGAGCCGGACTCGCCCACCACGCACAGGGTCTGGCCCGGCAGAATGTCGAGCGACACCCCGGTGATGGCCTGCGCCCGGTCGCCGCCCGCAGGCAAGGCGACCGAAAGACCACGAATCGACAGAACAGGATGGGGCACTGCGGGTGTCATGCGCCACCCCGCTTGGCGAATTTGGGGTCCAGCACATCGCGCAAGCCGTCACCCAGCAAGTTGATGGCCAGCACCGTGGGCACCAAAAACAGCGCCGGGAACAACACATTGCCCGGGTACTGGGTGAACTGCACCCGACCCTCGGCCATGATGTTGCCCCAGGTGGGCACGTCGGCGGGCAAGCCCAGGCCCAAAAAGCTCAAGATGGCCTCGGTCAGCACGGCGCTGGCGGCGATGAAGGTGCCTTGCACGATCAGCGGCGCCATCGCGTTGGGCAAAATGTGCCGCCACAAAATGACCGGCGTGGGCGTGGCCAGCGCCCGCGCCGCCTCGACAAAGGGCTCCTCGCGCAGCGTCAACACCAGCGAGCGCACCAGCCGCGTGACGCGCGGAATTTCAGGAATCGCAATCGCCACCACCACCGTCCACAGCTGCGCACCCAAGGCGGCCACCAAGGCGATCGCCAGCAAGATGGCCGGGATCGCCATCAGCCCGTCCATGAAGCGCATGAGCACGGCGTCGAGCGTGCGAAAGTAACCCGCCAACATGCCCAAGGTGCCGCCCACCCACAAGGCCACGAGCGCCGTGAAAAGGCCCACCAGCAAGGTCACCCGCGTGCCAAACAGCACCCGGCTGTAAATGTCGCGCCCAAAATTGTCGCTGCCCATCCAAAAGGTGTGGGCCACGCGGGAGCCGTCCAGCAGCGCAAACTCCCCGGCGACACCGGCGGGCGTGTTGATGTTGGCCGAGTCCATGGCCGCCGGGTCCACCGTGCCCAGCCAAGGCGCAATGAGGGCGACCAGAATCAGCACGCCCAGCACCGAAGCGCCAAAGCGGATGGCGCTGTGCGCCAGCAGTTTGCGAAAGAGCGTGTTCATCAGTAACGAATCCGGGGGTCGAGCCAGAGGTAGCTCAGGTCCACCAGCAAATTGATCAGCACATACAGCGCGCTGAAAAACAGCACCACGCCCTGGATGACCGGGAAATCGCGGTTGAGCACCGCGTCCACCGTGAGCGAGCCCAAGCCGGGAATGGCAAAAACTGTCTCGGTCACCACCACCCCGCCAATGAGCAGAGCCATGCCGATGCCCACCACTGTGACGATCGGCACAGCCGCATTGGCCAGCGCGTGGCGCAGCAGCACCGCCATCTCGGTCAGGCCTTTGGCGCGGGCGGTGCGGATGTAGTCTTCGGTCAGCGCCTCGGAGACGCTGGCGCGCGTCACCCGCGCAATCAGCGCCACATAAATGGTGGCCAGCGACAGCCAGGGCAGCACCAACTGGTAAGCCCAAGCGCCCACGCCTTGCGAAAACTCGCCCGTCAAACGTCGGTAACCCTGCACCGGCAGCCATTGCAGCTCGATGGCAAACACATAAATCAGCACATAGCCGATCACAAACACCGGCACCGAAAACCCCGCCACCGCAAAGCCCGACAAGATGCGGTCGAGCCAGCCGCCCATGCGCCAAGCGGCCAGCGTGCCCAGCGGCACCGCCACCAGCACCGCCAGCACCAAGGTGCCCGCGGCCAGCGACAAGGTGGGCTCGATGCGCTGCGCGATCAACGCCGTCACCGGTTTGCCCAGATAAAAGGAATAGCCCAGGTCCCCCTGCAACACCCCACCGAGCCAGATCATGAACTGCGCCAGCAAGGGCTGGGTCAGGCCCAGCTGCTCGCGGATGCGGTCAATGTCTTCGTTGGTGGCGTTGTTGCCCGCGATCACGGCGGCCGGATCGCCCGGCGTGAGCCGCAAGATCAGGAACACGATCACCGCCACGGTGAACAGCACGGGGACCAGCGCCAACAGGCGCTGCATCAAAAAACGCAGCATG
>JAHECM010000044.1 GCA_024641725.1 Limnohabitans sp.
GTGAACATCGAAGTCTGGAACGCCGTCATGGCCCCGGCCCGCATGCCCGCCGCGCACCAGGCGCGCTTGAGCGCCGAGCTGGAGAAAATTTTGAACTCGCGCGACATCCGCCAAAAACTCTTTTTGCAGGGCTGGAAGGTGGACGACGCCAGCGCCAAAGGCTTGGCGGCGCGCATCCAGCAAGACACCCGGATTTACCGCGACACCATCGCACGCAACAAGATTCGGATCGACTGAAGCCGCTCAGGCCGTGGGCGCTGTGGCCCATTCAGGCAAGGCCCATTGCAGCAACTCGGCCAAGCGGCAAATCACCCAGCGGGCCTCCGGGGCCTGCACCACCACCGGCTCGGTCAAGAGGCCTTGCAGGCAGCGCTCCAGCACGAGGTCTTCGGTGATGCCCAGCTGAAACTGCATGTTCGCGGCTTGTTCGGTCAGCAAATTGGCCAGGTCCTCGCACAGTTCGTAGCGCTGCGCCATCTCGCGTTGGCCGATGCTGGGCTTGACCTTGCCGGGGGGCACAAACAGCGCCATGAACGAAGGCGGAAGGTGGATCTGGGATTCTTCGGACATGGGCGCTGTGCGGTGTGCGGTGTGGGAGCAAGCTGGGCAGTTTAAACTGCAGCGCATCCTTCCTGGCCCAGGTTCTTGGGCCGACTTTGCGATCCATCGCCCGTTCTGAATGCACCCATCCACCCCCAAGTCAGCGCCGTATGGCCTGTTGATCGCCAATTTGCTGGCCCAAATTTCGTTCGGCCTGTTGGCCATGACGGTCTGCCTGCCGTCCATGCAGGAGTGGGGCCAGCTGTTTGGCGGCAGCCAGGCGGCGGTACAACTGACCTTCAGCGCCTACGTGGTGACTTATGGCGCGTTTCAGCTGCTGTACGGCCCCTTGTCGGACCGCTATGGCCGCCGTGGGGTGCTGTTGGTGGGCTTGTCGGTGGCGGGCATCGGTTCGGTGATGGCTGCTGTGGCCCCGAGTTTGGCTTGGTTGATCTTTGCGCGCGCTTTGCAAGGCGCGGGCAGCGCGGCCGGCATGGTGGTCGGGCGCTCGGCGGTGCAGGACCTGTTTCAAGGCCCCGAGCGCACGCGGGTCATGGCCTACATCGGCATGACCTTGGGTTTGTGCCCACCCACAGCCACCTTGATCGGTGGGCAGCTGCATGTGCATCTGGGCTGGCAGGCCAACTTTGTGCTGATGGCGGTGTTGTCGGTGCTGTTGCTGGCCGCCGCGTGGTGGGGCTTGCCCACGCCCCTCAAGTCCGCGCCCAAAGACAGCCATTGGCTGGCGGACATGGGGCGGGCCTATGCGCGGCTGGCCCGAGAGAAGACCTTTTGGCTGTATGTGCTGGTGCTGGCCGCGACCACGGCCACCTTTTATGTGTTTTTGGCGGGCGCGCCCATCGTGCTGGGCAGCTACGGTGTGGGGCCGCAAAGCATTGGCTGGTACATCATGGCGGTGCCGGTGGCCTACATCGTGGGCAATTACCTGACCAGCCAATGGATTCACCAAAAGGGCGAGCGCCGGATGATGGGCCTGGGGTTGTCCGCGTCGCTGGCCTCATTGGCCTTGCTGCTGGCGCTGGGCTGGGCGGGCTGGCAAAGCCCACTGGCCTTTGCTTTGCCTTTGCTGCTGCTGGGCCTGGGGCACGGCTTTTTGAACCCACCCGCACTGGCGGGGACGGTGGGCGTGATCCCCGCATTGGCCGGTTCGGCCGCTGCCGTGGCCGGGCTGATGCAGCAGCTCATGGGCGCGCTTGGAGGCTACGCGGTCGGCTTGGTCAGCCACCACGGCGCGGTCAACCTGGGTCTGTTGATGACCGCCTTCACCCTTTGCTCTGCCCTTGCGCTGGTGCTGCTGAACCGCCGCTGAGGGCCGCTTGCCATGGCGGGCTGACAGAGCTATGTCATTGCGAACGAAGCGCGGCAATCCAGGGTCAGGGCAGCCCTTTCAGCTGGCCTTTTTCACAAACTCGGTTTTGAGTTGCATGGGGCCAAAGCCGTCCACTTTGCAGTCGATGTCGTGGTCGCCCTCGATCAGGCGGATGTTCTTGACCTTGGTGCCCACTTTGACCACCGAGGACGAACCTTTGATCTTCAAGTCTTTGACCAAGGTGACCGTGTCACCGTCTTGCAGCACATTGCCATTGGCATCTTTCCAGACTTTGACGGCTTCGGTGGCGCTGGCCTCAGCGGGGTTCCACTCGTGGCCGCAGCTGGGGCAGATCAGCAAGTTGCCGTCTTCGTAGGTGTATTCGTCTTGGCATTGGGGGCAGGGGGGCAGGGCGCTCATGGGGGCTTTCGCAAAAAGGGAATCAACCCTGCGATTGTCCATGCTGGCGGGCGTGGCTTGGCTGGGGCAGGGGCGGGATGTGCAGGTGAGGCATTGAAGGCGGAGCTTTTCGGAAGCCCGCTAACATGTGCGCCATGAGCGAATCTACTTTTTTGACCCAGTCCGCAGCCCCCGGCGCTGCTTTTGCATTTGAGCCCAGCCAGCGCTACCCCGACCCGCGTGTGCAGGTGCTGGACCCGTCTTTTGCCAAATACCGCATCTTCAGCAGCACGGTTGAGATGTTGGGCAGCGGCATGCGCTGGGCCGAGGGGCCGGTGTGGTTTGGTGATGGCCGCTACCTGTTGGTCAGCGACATTCCGAACAACCGCATCTTGCGTTACGACGAGGCCACGGGCGGCTGGGGCGTGTTCCGTGCGCCGTCCAACTTTGCCAACGGTTTGGCGCGTGACACCCAGGGCCGCTTGTTGGCTTGCGAGCATGGCGGGCGGCGCATCACCCGCACCGAGTACGACGGCAGCGTGACCGTGCTGGCCGACCGGTTTGACGGCCAGCGCCTGAATTCGCCCAACGACATCGTGTGCCAGTCCAATGGCGCAGTGTGGTTCACCGACCCGCCCTTTGGCATTGGCGGCCACTGGGAGGGCGAAAAAGCTCAGGCCGAACTGCCGCACGCCGTGTACCGCATTGACCCCGCCTCGGGCGAGTTGCGGCAGGTGTTGACCGATTTGGCGGGCCCGAACGGTTTGGCTTTTGCGCCTGGCGAGCGGGTGCTCTACATCGTCGAAAGCCGGGCCCAACCGCACCGCAAAGTGTGGGCCTACGACGTGGACGTGTCGGGGGCCTTGTCGGGCAAACGCTTGGTGATCGACGCCCAAGGCCCTGGAGCTTTGGACGGCATTGCGGTGGACGAGGACGGCAACATTTGGTGCGGCTGGGGCAGCAGTGGCAGCGCCGATGCGCAGCCCGAATTGCTGGACGGCGTGCGCGTGTTCAACCCGCAAGGCCAGGCGATCGGCCACATCCATCTGCCTGAGCGTTGCGCCAACCTGTGCTTTGGCGGCGCTGGCCGCAACCGCCTGTTCATGGCCGCGAGCCACTCCTTGTATGCGCTGTACGTGGAGACGCGCGGGGCTTGAGCCCCTGTTTTCGTCGGCGTCAAATGGCCAGGAGCCGCGCTGCGCGCGCGGTGGGTTTCAAACCAGCGGGGTGGGCGTCAAACCATCGCGCACGGGGTGCTGCTCCTACAGCCCTGCGGTTGGCTTGGCAGGGGTGATGCAGCGATTCGCGATACCAACTCAAAAGACATCGTACAACTTAACGAGGCTCAGGCGGCTTCGTCGCGGGCTTTGCGCAGGCGGTCGCGGCTGTTGGACAGGTGGGTGCGCATGGCGGCGCGGGCGGACTCGACCTCGTGGTGGCGGATGGCGTTGTAGATGCTTTCGTGCTCGCCATGCACGCGCTCCAAATAGGCTTGGCGGCCTTCGGGGGCTTGGTCGGCGGTCTTGATGCGGGTGCGCGGAATGATGTGCGTGCCCAAGTAAGTCATGAGGTCGGCAAAGTGGCGGTTGCCTGTGGTTTTGGCCACTTCCATGTGGAATTGAAAGTCGCTGGGCACCGCGTCCGACTGGCTGTGGATGGCGCTGGCGAAGCCGTGCAGGGCCGAGGCCATGGCGGTCAGTTGCTCGGGTGTGGCGCGTTGCGCGGCCAGGCCTGCAGCCTCGGTTTCCAGGCTGATGCGCAGCTCCAGCACCGCGATCACGTCGTCGATGGTGGCCATGTCGGCGTCGGCAATGCGGAAGTTGTGGGTGCTGGGCGCTTGCAACACAAAGGTGCCAATGCCGTGCCGGGTTTCGGCATGGCCCGAAGCCTGCAAGCGAGAGATCGCTTCGCGCACCACGGTGCGGCTGACGCTCAGGTCGGCCATGATGGCCGATTCGGTGGGCAGCTTGTCGCCGGCTTGCAGCTGGCCGCTTTCGATTTGCTGCAACACATGCAGCACCACCTCTTGAACCAGACCGCCGCGACGGTTTCGGGGGGCCCTGACGGGCGAGGGCGCTGCGTTGGCTGTAGCGGCTGAGGAGGGGGCAATGGGGCTGGCAGTCATCTTTTTTTCGTCCCGGTTCTTGACAAGGTTTTGACAAGCATACAGAATCACCAGTCATCAGACAACCTACAACTGAAGTGATTCTCAAAAAATGACAATCCCATCCCATCACACCTTGCTCATGACGGGCGCTGCGGGCGGTTTGGGCCAGGCCCTGCGCGAGCGGCTCAAAGCCAATTGCCAGGTGCTGCGCCTGAGCGATGTCAGCCCCATGGCCCCCGCCCAAGCGGGTGAAGAAGTGGTGCAGGCCGACCTGTCCGACGCCGCGGCCGTGCAAGCCATGGTGGCGGGTTGTCAGGCCATCGTGCACTTGGGTGGCGTGTCCACCGAGCAGCCTTGGACGCCGGTGTTGCAGGCCAACATCATTGGGGCCTACAACCTGTACGAGGCGGCGCGCATCCATGGTGTCAAGCGGGTGATTTTTGCCAGCTCCAACCACGTCATGGGGTTTTACCGCCAAAGCGAGGTGGTGGACGCATTGAGCCCGCCTCGGCCCGATGGCTTGTACGGCCTGAGCAAGGCCTTTGGCGAAGACCTGTCGCGCCTGTACTTTGACCGCTACGGCATCGAGACCGCTTGCCTGCGCATTGGCTCTTCTTTCCCCGAGCCCAAAGACCGCCGCATGCTGGCCAGTTGGCTGAGCTATGGCGACTTGCACCGCTTGATCACCGCCTGCCTGACCACGCCGGTGCTGGGCCACAGCATCGTGTACGGCACGTCTGACAACAGCGTGAGCTGGTACGACAACCACCTCGCGCGCCACATTGGCTACCGCCCGCAAGACAGCTCGGACCCCTTCCGCGAGGCCGTGTATGCCCGCACCCCCGAGCCCGACCTGTCTGACCCCGCCGTCCGGTTTCAAGGCGGTGGTTTTGTCAAAGTTGGCCCGCTCTGATCTGTTGGCTTCTCAGACCCCACACCCTGCAATCCACACCCTACACCCCACACTTTCTCAAGGACCTTTTTCATGAATCCGCAAGAACTCAAATCCATCATGTCCAGCGGTCTGCTGTCGTTTCCGCTGACCGACTTTGACGCCAATGGCGACTTCAATGCCAAGGGCTACGCCGAGCGCTTGGAGTGGCTGGCCCC
>JAHECM010000049.1 GCA_024641725.1 Limnohabitans sp.
AAAGAAAAAGGCGTCCGAAGACGCCTTTTGCAGCTTCACCGCGCATTGTCGGTGATCAGCTCTTGCGAGCTCAGGCCTTGGCTTTGGCCTTGGCGATGGTGGACTTCACAGCGGTTTCGGCTTGGGCGGACACGGCCTTGAAGTTGGCTTCGGCGGTGTCAGCGGCTTGCTTGGCCACTTTTTTCAAGGTTTCGGCGGCAGTTTGGCCAGCTTCGAAAGCGGTTTTGATGGCGGCGACAGCTGCGTCGGAGCCAGCAGGCGCGTTCTTCAGGTTGGCTTCAACCAGGTTTTTCACTGCGGCTTGGCCTTCAGCGGCTTTCTCTTCGACAGCCTTGCTCAGGTCAGCGCCCGTGCTGGCAGCGATGTCATACAAATGACGGCTGTAAGACACCGACTTTTCGAAAGCGGGCTGCACCAAAGCGGCTTGAGCGGCCAAGAACTCTTGGGGGTTCTTGGATGCGAACAGGGCTTGGGCGTTGGTGAAAGACTCGCCCACAGCGGCTTTGCCAGCAGCCATGTTCAGCTCAACCAGACGCTCCAGACCGGCGAAGGCGGTTTGCGACAGGCCAGCAGCGGCTTGCAGGTTGGCTTTTTGGGCAGAGACGAATTGGTCAGCGTTGAAGTTGTTCATGGTGGTTTCCTTGATGAAAGTTTTGTTGCAATGCAGCAATTGTTCACCAGTCAGCCGCCCAAAGCAAGGGAAAACCCGCACATTAGAGGGCGCTCTCCAAATCTCGCGTGGGCTGACACTCACTACACTTTGGGCTTAGCCCTTTTTGGCCGTGTTTGGCCCCCACTGACCCGCAAGGTGCGTTTTGGATCTGTTCGACATTCTGAGTCTGCTCATGCTGGGCGCTGCCGCCCTGCACTGGGGCAACACCCACAGCCGCCGCCAGCGCACCGCCTTGCTGGCCGAGCAGTTGCGGCCCTTCCAGATCGAAAAGCGCATGCAGCAGCTGACCGAAGCCTACATGCGCGCGCTGGGCGAGCCGGACCCCGAGCGCCAAAGCCAGATCTGGCAGATTCAGGAGCCGGTCGAGCAACAATTGAGCGGCGAATTTCGCGACCTGGCGCTGTCCTTTGCCAAGCTGCCCGCGACCGAGGCGCGCACCCAAAAACTGGCGCTGCCCGGCTTGGACAAGGTGCTGCCGCAGTCCACCTTTGACACCCGCCGGGTGTTGCAAATCCACGCCGACGGCATCGCGCGGGCCGTGCGCAACGAGGCGGGGCGATCGCCCAAAGACAAGGCCTTCTTGCTGATGGCCGAAATGTTTTTGATGCAGCACAGCTGCCACTGGTTTTGTCGCAGCAAGACCATCGCCTCGGCCCGCATGCTGGCGCAACACCAAACCCGCCACGAACAAGCGCTGGCCGGTGTCAGCCCCGAAACGCGCAAGGCCTACTTGGCCATCACCAACGGTCCAGCGGTCGGCACCTGAGCCCCTGCCTGTAGGAGCGGCGCCCTCGCCGCGATCAAGCGCCTGCAGATCACCACCACTCGCCCCGAGGGCGGGGCTCCCACACACCACCCATGTCGCGGAGGGGCTTTCAGCCCTGCGCCTCGGCCTCCGGCCACAAACTCGGAAAGTAAAAACGCAAGGCGTGCTGCGGCACGCCCAGACGCAGCTTGCCGTGGGGTGAGTCGCTTTCGAGCAAACCTCTTTTGAGCAATGCAGACACCTGCGCCGTCGCCAAGCGATCGCCCAAACCCAGCATGGCTTTGAAGTCGGCCCGCTCCAGCTCGGCCTGCGATGCAAACAGGTAATGCAGCGCCCGCAAAGCCTCAGCGCGCACGCCTTGCTTGACCACGTTTTCCTCGTAGGCCAAACAGGCCGCCATGCGGTTCTTCATGCCATCAAGTGACAGCATGCCCGCCATGAAGTCGACTTGGTCCATGCACACGCCCAGCACGTCATCGATCCAGCCCACCAAACCCGACTCGGTCAGGTTGCCCCGGCCATCCAGATCGCCTGCCCGGGGCTCATCGGCTGCGGCCAGGTTGGCGTAATACGCTTCGTGCGTGCGGGCAAAGCCCCGCAACGGCGACCACAAACCGTTGGTCAACCCCATATGCCCCAACACCAAATGGCTGTGCAGCCGCGCCACACGCCCGTTGCCGTCGGCAAAGGGGTGAATCCAGGCCAGCCGCTGGTGCGCCGCCGCCATGGCCACCAGCTGCAACTCGCCACGGCGCAAGCCTGAATACACAGAAGACCACCGTGCTAAGAAAGCAGGCAAAGCTGCCGCAGCGGGCGCGGCATGACGCCCCACACTCACCTCGCGCTCACGCAAGACACCGGGCTGCAGAGTTTGTGGGCCATCGGGTGATTCGAGCTGGCGATCAGCTTCGGGCACGCGGGCAAACAAATCTTGGTGGATGTCGCAGACGGTCTGCACCGACCAGACTTGGGCACTGCTCCACGCGGGCCACCGCGCCTCGAGTTGCGACTCCGTCGCCATGTGGGCCAGTGCCATGCGCTGGCGGCGGGCCTTGTCGGCGTCTTGTGCGTAATCGTTGCGCAGGGCTTGCTCGATCTCCAGCGGCAAGGTGTGCTGCCCTTCCATCTTGTTGGAGTAATACGAATTCATGGCCCGCAAAGCTGAGCGCAGCCCCGGCAACGCCCCACTCGGGCACCAGCCCGACAAACGGTCGGCTTTGCGGATCAGGTCATGCGAGCGCTCCAGCAGGGGGCCCATGCGGTGCTCAGAAGGCAGCAAGGGCTCCATCTGAGCAGGATGGTCATAAAGCTGGAATTTTTGCGACTTTGACATAAGACGCAAGTCTATGTCATGTATAGATATTTACAAAATCCTGCGTGAATTTTTGCGAGTTCGAATGCGACTTTTAATGTGCCTTGGAATGCACCTTGGAGTGCGTCCTTGTTCAGCGCCCCGACCGCGCCTTCAAGAACGTCCCCACTTGCGACTTGCCGCAACGCTGCAAGCCCATCAGCAAAGCGTGGTCTGGCGCGCTGCAGCCGTGGCGCGTCTTCAAGTCGTGCTGCATCTGCGCCAGCAAATGCGCGGCCATCTCGGCATCGGCCAGCGCCCGGTGGGCGCGGCCTGCCGACGGCAAATGGTGCAGCGCCGCCAGCGTGCCCAGCTTGTGGTTGGGCGCTTGCGGGTACAGGCGGCGCGACAGCAGCAGCGTGCAGGCAAAAGCGTGTGAGCCGTCTTGCCCGCAACGGGCCAGCTCGGCCTGCCAAAACTTGCGGTCAAAGGCCGCGTTGTGCGCCACCATGGGCCGCCCGGCCACAAAGCGCGCTGCCTCGCGCATGACCTGCTCGGCCGGCGGCGCGGCCTGCACCATCTCGTTGGTGATGCCCGTGAGCTGGGTGATGAAACTGTTCACCCGCACCCCGGCATTCATCAAGCTCTGGTAACGGTCCACCACCTGCCCGCCCTCGAGCATGACGATGGCCACCTCGGTGGCGCGGTCGCCCATATTGGGCGAAATGCCCGTGGTTTCGAAGTCGATGATGGCGATGGGGGGCATGGGTAGAAATACAGGTGTTTGGATCAATGCTAACGTGTCTCAGGCCATCGTAAAATTGAATTAACCCCGTAAATCAAACACTTGATGTATGATTTACGGGAATGATTAATCGACAAATCGCTTCTACTCTCCACCAAAAGCTCAGCTCCGGCGTGCCCGCCGCGGTATTGCTCGGGCCTCGTCAGGTGGGGAAAACCACGCTTGCGCGTCAACTTGCAGCCGATTGGCCCCAGGGCGCGGTTTACCTGGATCTGGAACTTCCCTCAGACCGCCGCCGCTTGGAAGACCCCGAAACCTATTTGAGGGCACAAGCCCCCAAACTCGTCGTCATCGACGAAATCCACCGCGTGCCAGAACTTTTTGCCGTCCTTCGCGGGCTCATTGACGAAAGGCGCGCAGCTGGTCAGCGGTACGGCCATTTTTTACTCTTGGGCTCGGCCGCTATGGAACTGATGCAGCAATCTTCCGAAACCCTGGCCGGTCGAGTGGCCTATCTGGACATGCATGCCATCAACTTGAGCGAAGCCATCCCCGCAGGCCTGACTGAATCTGTTTTATGGAACCGGGGCGGCTTTCCAGACAGTTTGCTGGCGCAAGACGATGCACACAGCATGGCGTGGCGGCAAGACTTCATCCGTTCTTATTTAGAACGTGACGTGCCCATGTTTGCCCCCCGGATGCCCGCCGAAACACTGGGCCGCCTGTGGACCATGCTGGCGCACCAACAAGGCAGCCAAATCAATCAAGCGAAATTGGCAGCCAGCCTTGGTGTCAGTTCACCGACCGTAGGCCGCTACATCGACCTGCTCACCGACCTTCACTTGGTGCGCCGACTTCAACCCTGGTTTGCCAATGTGGGCAAGCGCTTGGTCAAGACGCCCAAAGTGTTCGTGCGTGACAGCGGCCTGGTACATGCTTTGCTGGGCCTGAAAAACGAAAACGACGTGCTGGGTCACCCCGTTGCAGGCGCCAGCTACGAGGGCTTTGTGTTGGAAACACTGATCACGCAAGCAGACCCATCGCTCAAACCCTACTTTTATCGCACCCACGATGGTGCAGAAATTGACCTGCTGTTTGAACGCGGCGGGCAACCCGACATCGCGATCGAGGTCAAACGATCCAGTGCGCCATCCCCCGAGCGAGGGTTCAAACAAGCGTGTGACGATCTGGGCATTACCGAGCGCTACGTGGTCTACCCGGGTAACGAGCGTTTCAGCCTGCGACAAGGCGCACAAGCCATTGGCTTGCAAGGCATGCTCGAATTGCTCAACCCCACCTGAACCACAAGGCACGGACTTCGCCCATGCACCCCGGCCCCATCCTCTTTTGCGGCGACCCGCACGGCCAATGGCAGCACATCTTGGACGCTGCCGAGCACACCCACGCCCGCGCCGTCATCTTGCTGGGCGACTTGGAGCCTGCGCGGCCCTTGCACCTGGAGCTGGCGGCGATCCGCGACAAAGTCTGGTTCATCCACGGCAACCACGACACCGACAGCCCCAGCCACTTTGCCCATGTGTGGGACAGCGAACTGGCCGAACGCAACCTGCATGGCCGCGTCGTCACACTGCCCTGCGGCACCCGCGTGGGGGGGCTGGGCGGCGTGTTTCGCGGCGCGGTGTGGTACCCCAAAGCGGGGCAAGCCGCCCGCTTTGCCAACCGCGAAGCGCACGCCAGCGCCACCCCGCGCCAAGACCGCTGGCAAGCCAGCGTGCACCTGCGCCACTGGTCCAGCATCTACCCCGACGAGCTGGAACAACTGGCCACACAACAAGCCGACATCCTCATCACCCACGAAGCACCGGGCTACCACCCGCACGGCTTTGCCGAACTGGACACACTGGCCCGCCAAATGGGCGTGCACACCACCGTGCACGGCCACCAACACGACAACATCGACAGCAGCGCCCACTGGCCCACGCAAGGATTCAAGAGTTTTGG
>JAHECM010000041.1:0-9266 GCA_024641725.1 Limnohabitans sp.
CACCCTGGCGCTCATCGGCTGCGGCCTGATGGGCGGCTCGTTTGCGCTGGCCCTGCGCCAAGCGGGCTGGGTGCGGCACATCACCGGCTTCAGCGCGTCTGAGCACACCCGCCAACGCGCCGTGGCCCTGGGCGTCATCGACCAAGCCTGCACCAGCGTGGCCGAGGCCGTGCAAGGCGCAGACTTGGTGTTGCTGGCCGTGCCCGTGGGCGCCATGCAGGCCAGCTTTGCCGCCATGCGTGACACCCTGCAAGCCAGCGCGCTGCTGATGGACGTGGGCTCCACCAAGTGCGATGTGATTGCCGCCGCCACTGCCGCATTGGGCGAGCGCCTGCCCTGCTTTGTGCCCGCCCACCCGATTGCGGGCAAAGAAGTGGCCGGCATCGAACACGCCGAGACCAGCCTGTACCAAGCGAGGCGCACCATCCTCACGCCGCTGCCCCAAACCAGCATTCACCGCCTGCAAACCGCGCACGACGTGTGGGCCGCCTTGGGCAGCCACGTCAGCACCATGACGCCCGAAGCGCACGACGCCACCTTTGCCGCCGTCAGCCACCTGCCGCACCTGCTGGCCTTTGCCGCCGTCAACGCCCTGACCGCACAGCCCCAAGGCGCTGCATTTTTAGACATGGCGGGTCCGGGCTTCAGAGACTTCTCGCGCATCGCCGCCAGCGACGCCGCCGTGTGGCGCGACATCTTGAGCGCCAACCACGCCGAGGTGCTGGCACAGATCGGCCACTTTCGCACGGCGCTCGATCAGTTTGAGACGGCTTTGACAGCGGGCGATGCCGCTGCCTTGCAGCAACTCATCGCGCGTGCCAGCCAGACTCGGCAAGATTGGGCTTTGCAAGCCCCCGTCGCGCCCAACGTTTGACGAAAGGCCATTGCGGCCTGTGCACCCCTTGCGCTGGGTGCTGAAATCAGCATCATTCGGAAATTATTGCTTCAATATTTTCAATGATTTCTTGAAAGCTGATTGGCTTGTACAAAATTCTAACCGCCATATTTTCAAACACTTGAATGTGCGATGGCGATGTGTCCGCCGTGACCATGACGGCTGGAATTTTTGAATTGAAATTTTCTCGTAATTTTTCAATCAACACATCCCCTGTGGTTTCACTCAATCGATAATCAATCAAAATGCAATCAATGGCGTCAATATGCTCGAGTTGCAAATCCAGTAATTTTTCATCATCACTCAAAACAATCACTTGCGCGCCTTTGACGGTCAAGGCTTGCGCGTAGGCATCGGCAATGGTCAAATTGTCTTCAATGATGGCAATTTTTTTGCCCATCAAACGCCCACTGCTCAATACCGAAACATCCTCGGTTGACAACGGCGTACGAACAGATACGGTCTTGAATTGTGTTTTTAAATTGAATTTTGTCCCCATATTTTCTTTAGAACTGATTGATATTTTTGCATCAATCAAATCACTCAAACGCTTGACAATGGTCAACCCCAAACCCAAACCATCGTGTTTGGCGCGCGTTCGATCCGATCTGAAGAATTCATTGAAAATTTTATCCAAGTCAAAATCAGATATCCCACAACCTTCATCTTCAACATCTATGTTGAGCAATCCATCCTCAATATAAAATCGCACAAAAACAAGTCCAGCATTCGAATATTGGATTGAATTTGATATTAAATTTCCAACAATTTGCTGAAGAATAATTCTATCTCCAACCACACAAGCATCCTCGCAGTAGAATTCCAATTTTACATGGCTATCGAGAATTTTATTGCTGTACAAATCTCGCAATGTGTTTGCCAATACTTTCAAATCAAATTCACTGCTGCTGATTTTTAAAGCGTGCGCATCCAACTTGCTGATGTCTAACAATGCATCAAACATCGTGTTCAATGTGGCCATGCAATTTTTAATTTTTGTGATGTAGCTTTTTTCTTTGGCTTCAAATTTATTTACATCCAAAATCTCAAAATACACATTGATCGCATGCATAGGCTGGCGCAAATCATGACTGGCGGTGGCTATGAATTTTGATTTGGCGATATTGGCTGAGACCGACTGATCTCGCTCATTGGCCAATTCGAGGTACAATTTTTCATTTTTAAATCTTAAACTAACTGAGTTCTCGAATATTTTTGAAAAATTTCTAGAAATACTGATAACCACAACGTAAACCGAGGCCAGACCTACGGTGAATGTCCATGGCAATATTCCTCCACTCAACACATCAGTGCCCAATGAAGGAATAATAATCGGCAAAGTGAATGAATAAAATGTTGTCTTGTTCACACTGTAAGCAAACATGCTTGAGATCATGGCGGCAGTGATCATGTAGACATAAATCATGCGGTTGACCATGCTCAAATCAGGCGCCATCAACATCCACCCCAAGCCCCAGCCAAAACCCACAAAACCAATCCCAATCGATATTTCCTTCAGATCTTTTTCAGGATCCGAGATTTTCTCGGGATCATAATTTAAACCATAAACAATATAACTTCTAAAAACAATGGCCACCGCCATATAGGTCAGCCATAAAATCAAATACCCATTATTGACTTCATCTTTAAATACAGGAATGCACAACAAGGGAGCCAGTACGTTCGCGAGGGTAGCGGAACGGGCAGCTTTGACGATGTGAGCCGATTTTTCTCTTAACAAATAAAAATGATTGTCTTCACTGGTATTCATCAAACAACATCCATTTTTTCAAACCATTAGACCAATTTATTTTTTTGCGCCTTGATCACGGCTTGTATTCGGTTAAAAACCTTCATCTCTTTGAAGATTTGATTGATATGTATCTTGACCGTCTGCTCACTGATATCCATCAAGTCGGCAATGATTTTGTTCTGATATCCCTTGGCCATTAAAACCAACACCTCATATTGCCTAGGTGTTAATTTGAATGGCTTTTCTTCAGATTGAGAGTCTATTTGAATTTCATTGTCCGCTGACTGCAGCAATGGTTTTATTTTTTTAATGATATAGTCGGCCGTATTGTTTTTAGACAAAAACATATGGGCCCCCGCCGAGATCGCTTTAGGCTCCCAAATATGCTCATCCAACCCAGATATGGCAATGACGGTTTCAACATTGGGCAGATTGTTAAAAACCTTGATGCCAGCCAATCCGCTCAAACCAGGCATCAATATGTCCAGCAGCACCAACCATTTTTTTTCTGATTTTTCAAGCAGCTCCAAGCCTTGGTCTGCATTGCTGGAAACAGCGACTTCAATACCTTGTGGTTCGAAATCCAATGCCAGTTTTTCTCTCAACGCATCTCTGTATATAGGGTGATCATCAACGATCAATAAAGATTTTTGCTGAATTGGGTTCATACATCCCATCTTAGCGTGCGGTCAGGGATCGTGCAATCAACAGTTAGTTTTACGCCCTCAGACCCCTCTAAGCTACTCAATTTCACGGCCAAAGCGATCATTTTTGATATTTTAAAATTAAATAACTATTTAATACTCTTTATTCCCAGTAATTTTCATTTAATATCTCCGCATTTTTTCTGCAGACCCGAACCGCCATGACCCTTGGCTCGGTCTCCGACCTTACCACTCCCTTACCTGCCGGGCCATCATAGTCAAAGTACGACCTGTTGGTGCCATTGAACAGTGATTTGTAGGACACCAATTTGTAATGGGTCCCATCGTGGCAACGACCTGCAAAGACAAATTCAACATCGTCGTTTTTATTCTCTGCCAATTCACTGTGCGTCGGGATTTCTCGGGCCATGACACTGTTTGAGAGGTCAAATCTCATGACCAGCAGCACTAAAACGGGGCAGAAAGCCAGTAATTTAATTAGTTTGATGATTTAAATCCATATTCAATGATTTATTTTATTTTTCCGCTCTGAAAGCGCAATAACAAAATAGCTCTAGAACGATGGACTTATTCCGGGTGGCCGCCTAATCGAAGCAGCGGCCTTCGCCCGTGTGTGTCCGGGCTTGCTTATTGGACTGGTGTGTTGTGGCTTATTCGGCCAAAAATAAGCGCATCCTCTGGGCCTCACCGCCTCCCCAGACAAACGTCTGAGGCGCACTGCCTACAATCCATCCCCATGTTCTCTACCGCCTTCCTCGACCTCCCCGCCTTGCAAGGCGCCGCCGGCACCGTCATGCTGCCCGGATCTAAAAGCATTTCCAACCGCGTGTTGCTGTTGTCGGCCTTGTGCCAGGGCACGACTGTGGTGCACGACCTGCTCGACTCCGACGACACCCGCGTCATGCTGGCTGCCCTGAAGCAGTTGGGCTGCGGCGTGCAGGCCGATGGCACCACCGTCACCATCACCGGTTTGGGCGGGCACGCTTGGCCCGCTGAGGCGATTGAGTTTTTCATGGGCAACGCGGGCACGGCCATGCGTCCCCTCACGGCTGCACTGGCCGTACAAGGCGGCGACTTCACGCTCAAAGGCGTGCCGCGCATGCACGAGCGCCCGATTGGCGATTTGGTGGACGCGCTGCGCGAATTGGGCGGCGCGATTGACTATTTGGGCAACGACGGGTTCCCGCCGCTGCGCATCCGCCAGCCCGCGCTGCAGCTGGACAAGCCCATCCCCGTGCGCGGCGATGTGTCCAGCCAGTTCCTCACCGCTTTGCTGATGGCGCTGCCGCTGGCCGCTGGCCATCAGGCCATCACCATCGAGGTGGTGGGCGAGCTGATCAGCAAGCCTTACATTGAGATCACACTCAACTTGTTGGCGCGCTACGGCATCGCCATCGAGCGCCAGGGCTGGGAACGCTTTGTCATTCCAGCGGGCAGCCGCTACCGGTCGCCGGGCAGCATCCACGTCGAGGCCGATGCGTCTTCGGCCAGCTACTTCATTGCGCTGGGGGCCATCGCCAAGGGCGCCGGCATCCGCATCCAAGGCGTGGGCGCAGACTCCATTCAGGGTGACATCCGCTTCATGGACGCCGCCGAGCAGATGGGCGCCAAGATCACCAGCGGCCCCAACTGGCTTGAAATCCAACGCGGGGCTTGGCCGCTCAAGGGCATCACGCTGGACTGCAACCACATCCCCGACGCGGCCATGACGCTGGCCGTGATGGCGCTCTACGCCAACGGCCCCACCACGCTGACCAACATCGCCAGCTGGCGCGTCAAAGAAACCGACCGCATCGTGGCCATGGCCGCCGAATGCCGCAAGCTGGGCGCCACGGTCGAAGAAGGCCCAGACTGGATCACCGTGCACCCGCTGCCACAACGTCAATTTCCCAATGCTTTGGCAAAGGGCCAATGGCAACGCGCCAGCATCCACACTTACGACGACCACCGCGTGGCCATGTGCTTCTCGCTGGCCGCTTTCAATGCCGACCACATCCCCGTGCGCATCGAAGACCCCAAGTGCGTAGCCAAAACTTTCCCCGACTACTTTGAAGCGCTTTTTTCGGTGGCGCACACAGCGGCCAAGCACATCCCGGTGATCTGCATCGACGGCCCCACCGCGTCGGGCAAAGGTACATTGGCCAGCCGCGTGGCCGCGCAGCTCGGCTACCACTACCTCGACTCGGGCGCGCTGTACCGCGTGACCGCCTTTGCCGCTTTGCAAGCAGGCTTGACGCTCGAAGCCGCCGACGAAGCCGCCATTGCCACGTTGGCCCGCGCCCTGCCCGTGCGCTTTGAGGGCGAGCAAGTGCTGCTGAACGACGTGGACGTGACCGACGCCATCCGCAGCGAGCAAGGCGGCATGAACGCCTCCAAAGTGTCGGTGTTGCCCGCCGTGCGCGACGCGCTGGTGCAGTTGCAGCACAGCTTTCAGCGACTGCCGGGCCTGCTGGCCGATGGGCGCGACATGGGCACCGTCATCTTCCCCGATGCGCCTTTGAAGGTGTTTTTGACCGCCAGCGCCGCGCAACGCGCCGAAAGACGGCATAAGCAATTGATTTCAAAGGGAATTTCGACTACACTCGACAGTCTTCGCGCCGATTTAGAGGCCCGCGACGCACGCGATTCATCGCGCAGCGTGGCACCCTTGAAAGCGGCGCAAGATGCTTTGCAACTGGACAACTCCAGCCTCTCCATCGAAGCCTCGGTGGCGCAGGTCCTGGCCTGGTGGCAAAGCCAGCGCGACTGACCTGTCAGCCGCACCCCAAGGTCCACACCGCTGCCTTTCGTGCCGACAGGCGCATCGGTGGTGTGGGTTGTTTAACTTGACCGCGGCTCACGCCGCAAACCAATCGCCACAGTCAGCTCCTGGAAACGACGCATTCCGCGTTCGTCAGTCCTGTCTTTGTGGATGAGGAAATCACATGTCTGAATCTTTTGCCGCCCTCTTTGAGGAATCCCTGCAACGTACCGAAATGCGCCCTGGTGAAGTCATCACCGCTGAAGTGGTGCGCATCGAACACAACTTCGTCGTGGTCAACGCCGGTCTCAAGTCCGAGTCCTACGTGCCCCTCGAAGAGTTCAAGAACGACCAGGGTGAAGTCGAAGTCCAGGTCGGCGACTTTGTCTCTGTGGCCATTGGCTCCATCGAAAACGGTTATGGCGACACCATCTTGTCGCGCGACACCGCCAAGCGCCTGGCCTCGTGGCTGTCGCTTGAAAAAGCGCTGGAATCCGGCGAATTCGTCACTGGCGTGACCAGCGGCAAAGTCAAGGGCGGCCTCACCGTGCTCGTCAACGGCATCCGCGCATTCTTGCCCGGCTCGCTGGTGGACACACGTCCGACCAAAGACCTGACCCCCTACGAGAACAAGACCCTGGAATTCAAGGTCATCAAACTCGACCGCAAGCGCAACAACGTCGTGCTGTCACGCCGCGCTGTGGTGGAAGCCTCAATGGGCGAAGAGCGCGCCAAGCTGATGGAAACCCTGCGCGAAGGCTCCATCGTCAATGGCGTGGTCAAGAACATCACCGAATACGGTGCGTTCGTGGACCTGGGCGGCATCGACGGCCTGCTGCACATCACCGACATGGCATGGCGCCGTGTCCGTCACCCCTCCGAGGTGGTCACGGCTGGTCAAGAAATCACGGCCAAGATCCTCAAGTTCGACACCGAGAAAAACCGCGTGTCCTTGGGCCTCAAGCAAATGGGCGACGATCCTTGGATGGGCGTGAACCGCCGCTACCCACAAAGCACCCGCATGTTCGGCAAGATCACCAACATCGCCGACTACGGCGCGTTTGTTGAGCTGGAGCCAGGCATCGAAGGTCTGGTGCACGTGTCCGAAATGGACTGGACGAACAAGAACATCGCTCCTTCCAAAATCGTGGCATTGGGCGACGAAGTCGAAGTCATGGTCCTCGAGATCGACGAAGACAAGCGCCGCATCAGCTTGGGCATGAAGCAGTGCCGTGCCAACCCATGGCAAGAGTTCGCTCAAAACACCAAGCGCGGCGACCGCGTCAAGGGCCCAATCAAGTCGATCACCGACTTCGGCGTGTTCGTTGGTTTGGCTGCCGGCATCGACGGCCTGGTGCACTTGTCTGACCTGTCTTGGAACGAAACCGGCGAAAACGCCGTGCGCGAATTCAAGAAAGGCCAAGAAGTCGAAGCCATCGTGTTGGCTGTGGACGTGGACCGCGAGCGCATCAGCTTGGGCATCAAACAGCTCGACGGCGACCCCTTCACCACCTTCACCTCGGTCAACGACAAGGGCTCGATCGTGACGGGCAAAGTCAAGACCGTGGACGCCAAGGGCGCTGAGATCGATCTGGGCGAAGACATCGTCGGCTACCTGCGTGTCAGCGAAATCTCGCGCGACCGCGTGGAAGACGCGAGCCACGTGCTCAAAGTCGGCGACGAAGTCTCTGCTGTGGTGGTGAACGTGGATCGCAAGACCCGCAACATCCAACTGTCCATCAAGGCCAAAGACCAAGCTGACCAGCAAGAAGCCATGGCTTCGCTGTCGCAGCAATCGAAGACCGAAAACGCTGGCACCACCAGCCTGGGTGCTTTGTTGCGCGCCAAGCTGGACAACAACTGATCTTCTGATCGCTTGTGACCGACAAAAGCCTGCCCCTCGGGGCAGGCTTTTTTTAAGCCCCTCCACCGGGCATTGATCCCATTTGCCATGACACGCTCTGACCTCGTTGAAGAACTGGCTGCCCGTTTCTCGCAGCTGACCCACCGCGACGCCGAACTGGCCGTCAAAACGGTGCTGGACGCCATGAGTGATGCGCTGGTGCGCGGTCACCGCATTGAAATCCGAGGCTTTGGCAGCTTCTCTGTCAACCGCCGCCCTCCGCGTGTGGGCCGCAACCCGCGCTCCGGCGAGAGCGTGATGATTGCCGAAAAACGCGTCCCCCATTTCAAACCCGGCAAAGCCCTGCGCGAAGCCGTGGATGCAGGCACCAACGCTGCAAACGCCCCATCTGCGGCTCGCTGAGTCACTACCCAAACACCGCCATTTGCACAGGCGCGTGCCGCTAGAATGAAACCCGGCTTCAAGGTCTTCCCATGAAACGATTGCTGCGCCTGCTCCAGTGGCTTTTGAAGGCCGCTGTTTTCTTCACGCTTTTCGCGTTCGCGCTGAACAACCAGCAAGAAACACGCGTCAATTTCTTTTTTGGCACTTACTGGTCCGCCCCCACCGTGCTGGTGGTTTTGTCGGCCTTTGCCCTCGGTGTGGCTGTTGGGGTGTTGGGCATGGTGCCGCGCTGGTGGCGACACCGCCAAGCTGCACGCCAGGCCAAACAAGCCACAGAAACACCCATGACCGCAGGCCCCCGCGATGGAACTTGATTTGACTTGGATTTTGATCGGCTTGCCCGTCGCCTTTGGCCTGGGCTGGTTGGCCTCGCGCCTGGACCTGCGCCAACTGCGCATCAACAACCGACAAGCACCACGCGCCTACTTCAAGGGGCTGAACTACCTGCTCAACGAGCAGCAAGACCAGGCCATTGACGCCTTCATTGAAGCGGTGCAAAACGACCCCGACACCTCTGAGCTGCACTTTGCCTTGGGCAATTTGTTTCGCCGTCGGGGCGAATACGACCGTGCCGTCAGGGTGCACGAGCACCTGCTCGCACGCGGCGACCTGGGCAGCGCCGACCGCCAGCGGGCTCAGCATGGGCTGGCGCTGGACTTTCTCAAGGCCGGATTGCTCGACCGCGCAGAAGACGCCTTGCGCAAACTGGAGGGAACTTCGTTGGAAGGCCAAGCCCGCCTGGCGCGCCTGGCCATCTACGAGCGCTCTCGCGAATGGCCCCAAGCGGCCCAAGTGGCCGCCCTGCTGGAGCGGTCTGGCGAAGCCAACTTCAGCGTGCGCCAAGCCCATTACCGCTGTGAGCAAGCGCGTGAGGCCTTTGCCAAGGGCGATGCCGCGCAGGCCCT
>JAHECM010000041.1:9366-18047 GCA_024641725.1 Limnohabitans sp.
CGCGTTGGCTGGGCAGTGCCACGGCAAGCGCCAGTGGCGCACCCGCGGTCCCGGCCGAGGTGCAAAAAGCGCTGGACGCGGCCACACGCCCTCTGGCCCGCTACCGCTGCGCTGCCTGCGGTTTTGAGGCCAAAGAGCATTTTTGGCACTGCCCCGGCTGCCAAGCTTGGGACAGCTACCCACCGCGCCGGGTCGAAGAGCTCTGAGCCCTTTCATCCCAGCCTTGGTTTTTGCACAATGGGCCACGGCCATGCCAGGGCAGGGCTGCAGGGAGAACACGATGAAGCACCGCTTCGCATGGGGGCTGCTGCTGGCGAGCGCATGGGCCAGCGCACAGACCAGCGCACAGACCGTGGACATCGCACAAGCGCGTGAGATTGACCTCGATGGTCTGCGCGGCTTAGGACCCGCCACCACGAGAATCATTCTGCAAGAGCGCGACCGTCGCCCCTTCAAGGACTGGACAGACCTGATGCAGCGCACGCCGGGCATCGGCCCCAAAAAGGCGGCGCAACTGTCCGAGCAGGGTCTGCGGGTGCAGGGCCAGACTTACCCGGCCACCGCCCCCGTGGGAGCCCCGCCCCCCGCTCGATCCACGGTGAATGGCCCATAAGCCTTTGCCCCCCGAGGGCCGGGGGCCTACAAGGTGCCGTAGCCCCCGCCGCCGGGCGTGTGGATTTCAAACACATCGCCCACCCGCATCTCGACTTGCCCAATGTGGCCCAGCGCCTCGGTCTGCCCGTCGGCACGCAGCACCCGGTTGATGCCCGGCTGCCCCGGCGCGCCCCCGGCCATGCCAAAGGCCGGGTGCACCCGCCCATTGGACAAAATGCCCGCTGTCATCGGCTCTAAAAAGCGCACGCGGCGCACCCCACCGTCCCCCCCACGCCACTGCCCTGCACCACCCGAGCCTTTGCGGATGGCGTAACTCTCCAGACGCACCGGAAAGCGGAACTCCAGCACCTCGGGGTCGGTCAGTCGCGAGTTGGTCATGTGGGTTTGCACCACCGAGGTGCCGTCAAAGCCCCCCACCCGTGCGCCCTGCACGTCAAAACGTCCGCCTGCACCACTGCCGCCCGAAATCGTCTCGTAATACTGGTGGCGCGCATTGCCAAAGGTGAAGTTGTTCATGGTCGGCTGGCTGCCCGCCATCACCCCCAATGCCCCCAAGAGCGCGTTGGTGATGCACGTGGAGGTTTCGACATTGCCCGCCACCACCGAGGCTGGCGGGTTCGGGTTGAGCATGGAGCCTGGCGGGATGGTGACTTGCAAAGGCTTGAGGCAGCCGGCGTTCAGTGGGATGTCATCGTCCACCAGACTGCGGAACACGTACAGCACCGCGGCCATGCACACGGCACGCGGCGCGTTGAAATTATTGGACAACTGGGCGCTGGTGCCCGTGAAATCGATCTGAGCCGAACGCTCCTGCGGGTTGACTCGCACCGCCACTTGGATCTGCGCGCCGTTGTCCAGGGACACACTGAACTGGCCGTCTTTGAGCCGCGTGATGACGCGGCGCACGGACTCTTCGGCGTTGTCCTGCACATGGCGCATATAGGCCTGCACCACGGGCAAGCCAAACTGGTCCACCATGCGGCGCAGTTCTTGCACGCCTTTTGCATTGGCCGCAATTTGGGCTTTCAGGTCGGCCATGTTTTGCTGCGGGTTGCGCGAGGGGTATTCGCCGCTTTGCAGCAGCGCCACCATCTCGGCTTCTCGCCAGCGCCCTGCGTCCAGCAACTTGAAGTTCTGGATCTGCACCCCCTCCTCTTGAATGCGGGTCGAAAACGGGGGCATAGAGCCGGGCGTCAAACCGCCCACGTCGGCATGGTGCCCGCGCGAGCCCACATAAAACACCGGCTCCGCCTGGCCGTCCAGGTACACCGGGGTGATCACGGTGATGTCAGGCAAATGTGTGCCCCCGTGATAAGGGTCGTTGAGCACAAACACATCGCCTGGCTGCATGCGCCCCGCGTTGTCACGGATCACGGTCAGGATGCTCTCGCCCATTGAACCCAGGTGCACCGGCATGTGCGGGGCATTGGCAATGAGCTGGCCTTCGGCGCTGAACAAGGCGCAAGAAAAATCCAAGCGCTCCTTGATGTTGACCGAATAAGCGGTGTTTTGCAGCTGCAGCCCCATTTGCTCGGCGATGTTCATGAACAGGTTGTTGAACACCTCCAGCAGCACCGGGTCCACCGTGGTGCCCACGGCAAATTGCGCGGTGCGCGGCACGGTGCGCGCCAGCAGCAGGTGGTCCAGGGCGGTGAGCGTGGCTTGCCATTCGGGCTCGACCACGGTGGTGGCGTTTTGCTCGGCAATGATCGCTGGGCCGGTGACGGTGTCGCCCGGACGCATGTCTTCGCGCACCACCAAGCGGGCGCTCTGCCACTGTCCCGCACTGAACATGCGCACCGTGTCGCGGCAGGGGGCCTCTCGCGGCGGATGGCAGGCCTGCGGATGCTCCGATGGGGCGTCGCCCGCCACCACGGCCTCGACCGAGACGGCCTCCGCCATCAGGCGCTTGCCCGACATCAAAAAGGCAAAGCGCTGGCGGTAAGCCGCCTCAAAGCCACTTTGTATCGCGTCCAAGCTGCCGTGCGGCACCACCAGTGCGGCGTCGGTGCCTTCGTAGCGCACATGCACGCGCTGCTGCAGGCGCATGGCCCCGGTGCTCACTTGTTGGCGTTCGAGTTCGGTTTGGGCTGCGGCCCCCAAATCGGCCAAGACGGATGCGATGCGGGGCATGGCTTCGGCCGTGAGCGGCAACTCGATCGCTTGCTCACGGATCACGTTTTGGTCGGCCAGGCCCATGCCGTAGGCCGACAGCACACCCGCCAAGGGGTGCACCAGCACCTGCGTCATGCCCAGCGCATCGGCCACCAGGCAGGCGTGCTGCCCACCGGCACCGCCAAAGCACTGCAAGGTGTAGCGCGTCACGTCGTAGCCGCGCGCCACCGAGATTTTTTTGATGGCATTGGCCATCTGCTGCACGGCGATCTGAATGAAGCCTTCGGCCACGTCTTCGGCGGCTCGCCCGGTTTGCTGGGCCAGCGCCTCAAACTGGGCTTGCACCGGCTCGGGGCTGAGCGCCTCATTGGCCTGCGGCCCAAACACCTTGGGAAAATACGCGGGCTGGATCTTGCCCAGCATCACGTTCGCGTCGGTCACGGCCAACGGCCCGCCACGGCGGTAACTGGACGGACCGGGGTTGGCACCCGCGCTTTGCGGCCCCACCCGAAAGCGCGCGCCATCAAACGACAAGAGGGAGCCGCCCCCGGCGGCCACGGTGTGGATGCTCATCATGGGCGCGCGCATGCGCACGCCCGCCACTTGCGTCTCGAACTCACGCTCAAACTCGCCCGCAAAGTGCGACACATCGGTGGATGTGCCGCCCATGTCAAAACCAATCACCTTATCGTGCCCCGCCAACTGCGCGGTGCGTGCCATGCCCACAATGCCACCCGCCGGACCGGACAAGATCGCGTCTTTGCCCTGAAAGGCGTGTGCATCGGTCAAGCCCCCTGAGGACTGCATGAAAAACAGCTTGACCCCGGGCATGTCGCTGGCCACCTGGTCCACGTAGCGGCGCAAGATCGGCGAGAGGTAAGCGTCCACCACAGTGGTGTCGCCCCGGCTGACGAACTTCATCATGGGGCTGGTTTGGTGGCTGGTGCTGACCTGCGTGAAGCCCACCTCGCGGGCCAAGCGCGCGGCGGCCGCCTCGTGCCCGGTGTAGCGGTAGCCGTGCATGAAGACAATGGCCGCGCTGCGCAAACCCGCATCGTGTGCGGCCCACAGGCGCTCGCGCAGATGGGCCTCGTCCAGGGGCTCCACCACCTCGCCATGCGCGCCCATGCGCTCTTGCGACTCGATCACGCGGGTGTAGAGCAACTCGGGCAGCACGATCTGGCGGTCAAACAGGCGCGGGCGGTTTTGGTAGGCGATGCGCAGCGCATCGCGAAAGCCCCGCGTCGTGATCAGCAGCGTGGGCTCGCCTTTGCGCTCGAGCAAGGCGTTGGTGGCCACTGTGGTGCCCATCTTGACGCACTCGACCCGCTCAGGCGTCACGGGCTCACTGGCTTGCAGGCCCAGCAGATGGCGAATGCCCGCCACCGCCGCATCGCGGTATTGCTCGGGGTTCTCGCTCAGCAGTTTGTGCGTGACCAGCGTACCGTCTGGGCGTTTGCCCACCACGTCGGTGAAAGTGCCGCCACGGTCGATCCAGAATTGCCACTTGGGCTGAGAAGGCTGTGTGTTCATGTTGGCCGCATATTAGCGGGCTGTCGCGCACAGCGCAGTCCCTCAGGGGAACCCCCAATCGCCAAACTGGCTCATGGCCCTAGAGTCGTAACTCCTGATGTATCCCCATCTCTACCGAGGAGTTCCCATGAAACGTCGCACCCTGCACCTTGGCCTGCTGGCTGGCTTGATCGCTGTTTCCGGTATGGCGTCCGCTCAAACCAAGTGGGACCTGCCTGCCGCTTACCCCGCCACCAACTTCCACTCGGTCAACATGACCCAGTTTGCTGCTGACGTGGACAAGGCCACCGCAGGCAAACTCAAAATCACGGTGCACGCCAACGCGTCCCTGTTCAAGGCCCCCGAAATCAAGCGTGCCGTGCAAGGCGGACAAGCCCAGGCGGGCGAGATTTTGTTGGCCAACTTCCAAAACGAATGGCAACCCTTTGGCGCAGATGGCCTGCCCTTTTTGGCCGACAGCTTTGACGAGTCCATGAAACTCTACAAAGCCCAGCGCCCCGTGCTGGAAAAGAAACTGGCCGAACAAGGCATGCTGCTGCTGTACTCGGTGGCTTGGCCACCACAGGGCATTTACAGCAAAAAACCCATCAACAGCGCCGCCGACCTCAAGGGCATCAAATGGCGAGCCTACAGCCCGTCCACCGCCAAAATTGCGGAGCTGGTGGGTGCTCAACCGGTGACGGTACAGGCGGCAGAGTTCTCGCAGGCGCTGGCCACCGGTGTGGTCGAATCCACCATGACCTCCGGCGCCACCGGCGTGGACAGCAAGCTGTATGAGCACCTCAAGTATTACTACGACATCCAGGCTTGGCTGCCCAAAAACGCGGTCATTGCCAACAAAAAAGCTTTCGATGCACTGGACAAACCCAGCCAAGACGCCCTGCTCAAGGCCGCTGCCGAAGCAGAAACTCGGGGCTGGAGCGAGTCGCGCAAGGTCAATGAAACCACCCTGGCCACACTCAAAGCCAACGGCATGACGGTCACTGCGCCGTCAGCCCAACTTAAAGCCGACATGAAAAAAGTCGGCGACACCATGCTCAAAGAATGGCTGGATAAAGCCGGCCCCGAGGGCAAGACGATCGTGGACGCCTACCAAAAACGCTGAGCCCATGCGAAAACTGCTCAATGGCATTTACGACGGTGCCGCCGCTTTGGCGGCGCTTTTCATGGTGGGTTTGCTGGGCATGGTGCTGCTGTCCATTGTGAGTCGGCAGCTGCACTTTCATGTCAATGGCACCGACGCTTATGCGGGCTATTTGATGGCCGGTGCCAGCTTCTTGGCGCTGGCCCACACCCTCAAACGCAACGAACACATTCGGGTGACCTTGGTGCTTGGCCTGTTCAAAGGCCCAGGCCGCCGGGCGCTGGAGCTGTGGAGCCTGACGGCAGCCAGTTTCCTGGCCAGCCTGTTTGCCTATTACAGCTGCCGACTGGTGTGGCAATCGCTGGAGTTCAACGACATTTCCACCGGCAACGACGCCACCCCGCTGTGGCTGCCGCAGCTGGGCATGGCGGCGGGCGCGGTGGTCTTTGCGCTGGCGTTCATCGATGAGTGGGTGCTAGAAATCACGGGGCAACGCTTGCCCACCGACAGCGCTGAGATGCTGCGCAACGAATGAGCCGCCATGAATGACCTGATGATCATGGGCCTGCTGGTCCTGAGCTTGTTTTTGATTTTGGGCAGCGGTGTCTGGATTGGCCTGACTTTGTCGGGCGTGGCCTGGATCGGCATGCAGTTGTTTTCTGCCCGACCTGCAGGCGACGCCATGGCGGTCACCGTCTGGGGCTCGGCCTCGAGTTGGACGCTCACGGCCCTGCCGCTGTTCATCTGGATGGGCGAGATCTTGTTTCGCACCCGGCTGAGCCAAGACATGTTCAAGGGCCTGGCGCCCTGGATGCAAGCCCTGCCCGGGCGTTTGCTGCACACCAATGTGGTGGGTTGCGCCATCTTTGCCGCCGTCTCCGGCTCCAGCGCCGCCACTTGCGCCACCATCGGCAAGATGACCCTGCCCGAGCTGCAAAAACGCGGCTACCCGCAAGACATGGTGATCGGCACCTTGTCAGGCTCGGGCACGCTGGGGCTGCTGATCCCCCCGTCCATCATCATGATCGTGTACGGGGTGGCCGCTGACGTGTCGATTGCCCAGCTCTTCATTGCCGGCATCTTGCCCGGCTTGTTGTTGGCCGGCTTGTTTTCTGGCTACATCATCGTGTGGTCGCTGCGCCACCCAGACCAAATTCCGCCGCGCGACGCGCCCATGAGCTTCTTGCAAAAACTGCAAGCATCGAGCAGCCTGATCCCGGTGGTGGTGTTGATTGCCTCGGTGCTGGGCTCCATTTACACCGGCTTTGCCACCGCCACCGAGGCAGCCGCCGTGGGCGTGGTGGGGGCCATGGTGCTGTCAGCGGCGCAGGGCTCGATGAGTTGGCCCGTCTTCAAAGACGCCCTGATGGGCGCCACGCGTTTGTACTGCATGATCGCCTTGATCTTGGCGGGCGCAGCGTTTTTGACCTTGTCGATGGGCTACATCGGCCTGCCTCGCCACTTGGCAGAGTGGATCGGCAGCCTGGGTCTGAGCCCACTGGCCCTGATCTGCGCGCTGATGGCATTTTTCATTGTGCTGGGTTGCTTTTTGGACGGCATCTCGATGGTGGTGCTGACCATGGGCGTGCTGATGCCCACGGTGCAAAAAGCCGGCATTGACCCCATCTGGTTTGGCATTTTCATTGTGTTTGTGGTGGAGATGGCGCAGATCACGCCGCCCGTGGGCTTCAACCTGTTTGTGCTGCAGGGCATGACGGGCAAACAACTGCCCTACATTGCCCGCGTGTCCATGCCCATGTTTGCCTTGATGGTGGTGGCGGTGCTGTTGATTTATTTCGTGCCCGGCATCGTGACATGGCTGCCCACGCAGATGAAACTCTGACCTGCGCCGCATTTCATCCTCTATGATTCAGCCCGTCCCCAGAGGACGGGTTGTTCATTTGGGTCGAGAAGGAATACTGTGTTCAAGAACGTGATGGTTTACCGCATGGGCGAGGGCTGGGCCCCCAGCCTGACGGAGGTGGAAGCGGCCCTGCAAGCCGACCGCTTTGTGGAGTGTGGCGCGAGCCAAGACAAATCGGTGGGCTGGACTGAGCCGCGCGGCAAAGACCATGGGCCCTTGGTCGAATCGGTCGGGGGGCAATGGATCTGCAAGCTGATGATCGAGTCCAAAGCCGTGCCTGGCAACGTGGTGCGCCGCAAGCTGGACGAGCAAGTCGCGGCCATCCAAGAAAGCACCGGCCGCAAACCCGGCAAAAAAGAAAAACGCGAGCTCCAAGACAGCATCCTGCTGGAACTGTTGCCGCACGCTTTTGCCCGCCAATCTGCGGTCAGCATCTGGCTGGACATGGACAGCCGCCGCTTGGTGCTCAACTCGGGCAGCCAAGGCAAGGCGGACGAGGCCATCTCGGCCCTGACCAAGGCCTTCACGGGCTTGTCGGTCTCTTTGATTCAGACCCAAACCAGCCCGCAAGCGGCCATGACCGAATGGCTGCTGGCCCCACAAGCCGAGGACTGGCCTGCCGACTTGACGGTGGAGCGCGAGACCGTGCTCAAGTCCACCGGCGAAGACGCGGCCACCGTGCGCTTTACCCGCCACCACTTGGCCAACGACGATGTGCGCAAACACGTCATCGAAGGCAAGCTGCCGACCCAACTGGCGCTCAGCTGGGACGGTCGCGTGGCCTTCGTTCTGACCGACACCCTGCAACTGAAAAAAATCCAATACCTCGACGGGGTCATGGACGAGTCTGGCAGCGATAAGGACGAGGACCGCTTTGACGCCGACGTGGCCTTGTCCACGGGTCTGTTGGGCCCGCTGATGGACAGTTTGATCGGTGCATTGGGCGGCGAAATGGCGTTTGGCGCGGCCCCAGATGAGCCCGCACCCGCCACCAGCACACGCAACACGGGCAGTGTGCCAACCGCTGCGGACGAAGACCCGCCCTTTTAAACCACGCTGAACCCACCCAAGGAGAACGCACATGCCCGCTGTCATTGCCATTTGCCTGGGCGCCTGCGTCGGGGCCTTGAGCCGATGGCAACTGGGCCTGTGGCTCAACCCTGTGCAAGGGAGCACGCCCATGCTGGCTTGGGGCACGCTGGCGGCCAACTTGATTGGGGGCTACCTGGTCGGCGTTTGCGTGGGCATTTTCCAAGAACTGCCCCAGCTCGATCCGGTCTGGCGCTTGGCGCTGATCACGGGCTTTCTGGGCGCACTGACCACGTTTTCGAGTTTTTCGGCCGAAGTGGTCGGCTTGCTCCAGCAAAACCGCTACGCACTGGCGGCTGCGGCCGCTGCGCTGCACCTGTTTGGCTCGCTGGCCCTGACCCTCTTGGGGCTCAAAACCGTGGCAACGTTCTGGGGGCACTG
>JAHECM010000041.1:18147-25422 GCA_024641725.1 Limnohabitans sp.
TCGGCTTGCTCCAGCAAAACCGCTACGCACTGGCGGCTGCGGCCGCTGCGCTGCACCTGTTTGGCTCGCTGGCCCTGACCCTCTTGGGGCTCAAAACCGTGGCAACGTTCTGGGGGCACTGAAGCCCGCCAAGCCGCGCCGGCCCCGCCGAAGTCGGGGACTTAAAATACCGCATCATTTAACTGGAGACGGCTATGAACGCTTGGCTCAAATTCTCAAACGCTGTGGATCGACTCAACAGCTGGATTGGCAAATACGTGATCTGGTTGATCCTGGCTTCCACCGTCATCAGCGGCGTCAATGCCTTGGTGCGCAAAATCTTCAACAGCAGCTCGAACGCCTTTTTGGAAATCCAGTGGTACCTGTTCGCCGCCGCCTTCTTGTTGGCGGCGGGCTACACCTTGCTGAACAACGAGCATGTGAAGATCGATGTGGTCTCCAGCAAATTCAGCAAACGCACCCAAATCAAATTGGACATCTTTGGGTTTGTGGCCTTCTTGACCCCGCTGTGCTTGGCGATCCTGTGGTACGGCGTGCCCTTTTTCTACAAGGGCTTGATCAGCGGCGAGGTGTCCTCCAATGCCGGTGGCCTCATCCGCTGGCCGGTGTACGCCATGATCCCTTTGGGCTTTTCGCTGTTGCTGCTGCAAAGCTTGTCCGAACTCGTCAAACGTGTGGCGTTTTTGCAGGGATTGATTGAAGACCCCACCCAGAAAAAAGTCGACAAGACCGCCGAGGAAGATCTGGCCGAGTCGATCCGCCGCTTGGCCGAGTCCAAGAGCCACTGAGCAAGGACACCATCATGGAATTTTTAACCCACAACCTCGCCCCGATCATGTTCGCGGGCTTGATCGTTTTCTTGCTCATGGGCTTTCCTGTGGCGTTCAGCCTCGGGGCCTGCGGCTTGTTTTTTGGCTTCGTGGGCGTTGAGCTGGGCGTGCTGCCCCAAGCCCTGTTGCAGGCGCTGCCGCTGCGCATCTTTGGCATCATGCAAAACGAGACCTTGCTGGCCATTCCCTTTTTCACGCTCATGGGCTTGATCCTTGAGCGCAGCGGCATGGCCGAAGACCTGCTGGACACCATTGGCCAACTTTTTGGCCCCATCCGAGGTGGCCTGGCTTTTGCCGTCATCTTTGTGGGCGCTTTGCTGGCGGCCACCACGGGCGTGGTGGCGGCTTCGGTCATCTCCATGGGCCTGATCTCACTGCCCATCATGCTGCGCTACGGCTATGACCGCCGCATCGCGGCTGGCACCATCGCCGCTTCGGGCACCTTGGCGCAGATCATTCCGCCCTCTTTGGTGCTGATCATTTTGGCCGACCAACTGGGCCGCAGCGTGGGCGACATGTACAAAGGCGCCTTCATTCCGGGCTTTGTGCTGACGGCCATGTATGTGGGCTACGTCATTTTGTTGGCCATTTTCAAACCCACTTGGGTGCCCGCCTTGCCCCTGGAGGCCCGCACCATCCGCGAAGACAACGGCCAAAGCGGCCTGCGTTCTTTGCTGGCACTGACCGTGATTTCAACCGGTGCAGCCGTTTTCTTTGGTCAGCACTATGCCGACGTGCAAAGCTGGTGGACAGGCACCGAGGTCACCCAAGTGGCCACGGACGAGACCATCGTGCTCTCGATGTGCGTGGGGGTGGTGCTGGCCTTTGTGATCGCTTTGGCCAACAAAGTGAGCCACCTGGGCCTGCTCTCGCGCATGGCCGAACGCGTCACGTTTGTGCTGATTCCGCCGCTGCTGCTGATCTTCTTGGTGCTGGGCACCATCTTTTTGGGCATTGCCACCCCCACAGAGGGCGGCGCCATGGGTGCGCTGGGGGCTTTCATCATGGCCATGTCGCGCAAGCGGCTGGACATGGGCCTGCTCACCCAGGCGCTCAACACCACCACCAAACTGTCGTGCTTTGTGGTCTTCATTTTGATCGGCTCGACCGTCTTCAGCTTGGTGTTCCAAGGGGTCGATGGCCCGATCTGGGTGGAGCACCTGCTCACCGGCCTGCCAGGGGGGCAACTGGGCTTCCTGATCACGGTGAACATCATGGTGTTCTTCTTGGCCTTCTTCTTGGACTTCTTTGAGTTGTCCTTCATCGTGGTGCCTTTGCTGGCCCCCGTGGCCGAAAAGCTGGGCATTGACCTGATCTGGTTCGGCGTGCTGTTGGGTGTGAACATGCAGACGTCGTTCATGCACCCCCCCTTCGGCTTTGCCTTGTTCTACCTGCGCAGCGTGGCCCCGGTGAAAGCCTACTTGGACAAAATCACCAAAAAGGAAATCCAACCCGTGACCACGGTGCAGATTTACTGGGGTGCCGTGCCCTTTGTGCTCATCCAGATCATCATGGTGGGCCTGATCATTGCCTTCCCTGGCATCGTCTCTGGTGGTCTGGACAAAGCAGGCCCCATCGACATCAGCAATGTCCAAATGGAAGCGGCACCGGCCGACGACACCGAAGCCACCGACCCGATGCGCGATGCAGACGACCCGATGAAGGACCTGCAACCCGCAGCGCCTGCCAAGCCCTGACACGGCCCCTTCTAAGGCTCTTTTGAGGCTCTTCTGGGATTTCGGGGGACTTCACATTCAGGGCCTTCGCCTTAGGTGCTCCCCACGCAGACCCACCCCAAAAAGCCCACCCCTTGGTGGGCTTTTTTGTGCCTGCGTGCCAGTGGCCGACTGCCTCACACCGGCTTGCCCCTCAGTGTGTGCATCCGCTCGCCCATAAAAAAACCCGCCGGGCTTGCGCGCGGCGGGTGGTGTGCAGGGGCGCTGAAAAAATCAGAGCTTTTGCGCTTGCATGAAGCTGTCGAAGCGGGCTTCGCCAAAGCGGAACCACCAGTTTTGCTCGGCGCGGAACTTGGCATAGTCTTCGTAGACTTTTTTCCAGTTGGCGTTCTTGGCGTTGAGCTCGGCGTACACGTCTTGCGAGTGCTTGAAGGCCACGTCCATCATTTCTTTGGGGAAAGGCAAGACCTTGGTCTTTTGCGCCGCCAACTGCTTGAGCGCCACGGGGTTGCTGGCGTCGTACTTGGCTTGGATGTCCACGTGGGCCAGGGCAGAGGCCGCCTCGATGATGGCTTTGTTCTCTGGGGACAGCGCGTCGTAGGCTTTTTGGTTGACCATCAGCGTCAGCTGTGGGCCACCTTCCCACCAGCCGGGGTAGTAGTAGAACGGCGCGACTTTGTTCAAGCCCAGCTTGATGTCGTCGTGTGGGCCAATCCACTCGGCGGCGTCGATGGTGCCCTTTTCGAGGGACTGGTAAATCTCGCCAGCGGGAATGTTTTGAGGCACCACGCCCATGCGTTCAAGCACCTTGCCCGCAAAGCCGCCCACGCGGAACTTCAGACCCTTGAGGTCGGCGGAGGATTTGATCTCTTTGCGGAACCAGCCACCCATTTGGGTGCCGGTGTTGCCCAGCATGAAGTTGACGATGTTGTACTTGGCATAGTGCTCACGCATCAGCTTCATGCCGTTGCCGTGCACCATCCAGGCGGTCATCTGGCGACTGTTCAGGCCAAAGGGAATCGCGCAATCGAGGGCAAACGTTTCGTCTTTGCCAAAGAAATAGTAAGGCGCGGTGTGGGCGCATTCGACGGTGCCGTTTTGCACGCCATCCAGCACGCCAAAAGCGGGCATCAATTCACCGGCGGCGTGGGTGGTGATCTCGAACTTGCCGCCGCTCATCTCTTTGACCTTCTTGGCAAAGAGTTCAGAGCCGCCAAACAGCGTGTCCAGCGACTTGGGGAAGCTGGAGGCCAGACGCCAGCGGACAGCGGCTTGCGCGTGCACAGCGGGGGCGGCGCCAGCCGCCAAGATGCCGGCAATGCCTGCGTTTTTCAGAATGGAACGACGATCCATGAAAGGACTCCTGTGAGATAAATGAAACATGCCCTCAAAGCAGAGCAAGGACATCGGTGGTCGGCTCTATTGTAGAAACAACAAAACCGCCACCGGGCTCGGGTTTACCCTTTTGAGCTCGCAGCACAAGGGCTTTTATGCGGGCCAACGCAATCGAATCGACTGCTCTATGCCTTGGGCATCCAGCCCTTGCGCGGCCAGCAGTTTGGCCGGATCGCCATGCTCAATGAAGGCGTCTGGCAAGCCCAGTTGCAGCACTGGCCGGTGGATGCCCAGAGCGTTCAGGGCCTCGGCCACGGCGCTGCCCGCACCGCCCATGATGCAGCCCTCCTCCACCGTCACGAGGCGCTCGTGCTCGGCGGCCACCTGCGCCAGCAGCGCGGTGTCAAGGGGCTTGACCCAGCGCATATTGACCACCGTGGCGTCCAGCTGTTCGCCCGCCTGCAACGCGGCAGTGAGCAAGGAGCCGAACGCCAAAATCGCGGTCTTTCGGCCCGCGCGGTGCACCTCGCCCTTACCAAACGGCAAGCCGTCCAGCGAAGCGTCGACAGGGACACCGGCCCCCGCGCCACGCGGGTAGCGCACGGCCACCGGGTGGTTTTGGGCGTAGGCTGTGCTCAGCAGTTGGCGGCATTCACGCTCGTCGGCCGGGCAAGCCAAACTCATGTTGGGGATGCAGCGGATGAAGGCGATGTCGTAAGCGCCTGCATGCGTGGCGCCATCGGCACCCACCAGCCCAGCGCGGTCAATGGCGAACACCACCGGCAGGTTTTGCAGCGCCACATCGTGAATCAGCTGGTCGTAACCGCGCTGCAAAAAAGTGGAATAAATCGCCACCACCGGCTTGAGGCCTTCGCAGGCCATGCCAGCGGCCAGCGTCACCGCATGCTGCTCGGCAATGCCCACATCAAAGTAACGCTTGGGAAACCGCTGGTGAAACGCCACCATGCCCGAGCCCTCGCGCATGGCCGGGGTGATGCCCACCAAACGCTCGTCGTGCTGGGCCATGTCGCACAGCCACTGGCCAAACACCTGGGTGAAGGTGGTCTTGGGGGGCGTGGTCGGAGGCACCAAGCCCACCGATGGGTCGAACTTGCCTGGGCCATGGTAGGCCACCGGGTCGGCCTCGGCCAGCTTGTAGCCTTGGCCTTTTTTGGTCACCACATGCAAAAACTGGGGGCCATCGAGCTGCTTGATGTTCTCCAGCGTCGGGATCAGCGACTCCAGGTCGTGGCCGTCGATGGGGCCGATGTAGTTGAATCCAAATTTCTCAAACAACGTGGCGGGCACCACCATGCCTTTGGCGTGTTCTTCAAAGCGCTTGGCCAGCTCAAACAGCGGCGGCGCGGCCTTGAGCACCTGCTTGGCCCCCTCTTTGGCTGCCGCATAAAAGCGCCCGCTCATGAGCTGGGCCAGGTAGCGGTTGAGCGCGCCCACGGGCGGGCTGATCGACATGTCGTTGTCGTTCAAGATCACCAGCAGCTTGCAGTCCTCGACGCCGCCGTGGTTGAGCGCCTCGAACGCCATGCCCGCTGTCATGGCCCCGTCGCCGATGACGGCAATGGCGTGTCGGTTTTCGCCTTTTTGGCGCGCCGCTAAGGCCATGCCCAAAGCCGCCGAAATGCTGGTGGACGAATGGCCGACGCCAAAGGTGTCGAAGTCGCTTTCGGCACGGCGCGGGAAACCGGACAGGCCATCGAGCTGGCGCAGCGTGGGCATGCGCTCGCGGCGACCGGTCAAAATTTTGTGCGGATAGGTCTGGTGCCCCACATCCCAAACGATGCGGTCGTGCGGGGTGTTGAAGACGTAATGCAATGCCACCGTCAGTTCCACCGTGCCCAGGTTGGAGCTGAGATGGCCGCCGGTTTGAGACACGTTGTCCAGCACGCATTGGCGCAGCTCGGCCGCCAGGCGTGTGAGTTCGGGGCGCGGCAGCTGACGCAGCTCAGCCGGGGAATGGATGGTTTCGAGGAGTCGGTTCATCGGTCAATGGTTTCTTTGCACCACCATGGCGGCCAAGCCACGCAGGGCCGCCAGGTGCTGTGCAGGCAAGCCGGTGTCCACAAGCGCCTGCTGGGCTTGCTCGGCGAGTTCGTCGGCGAAGTGCTGGGCAGCTTGCAAGCCCATGAGGGCCACATACGTGGGTTTGTCGGCTGCGGCGTCTTTGCCGGCGGTTTTGCCCAGCGTGGCCGAGTCGGCGGTCACGTCCAAGATGTCGTCCACCACCTGAAAAGCCAGGCCCAGCACCTCGCCAAAACGGCTCAGAGCGACTCGGGTGCCCGAAGCGACCTGCGCGCCGCAAGCCACGCCCATTTGCACGCTGCACAGCAGCAAGGCCCCGGTTTTGAGGCGGTGCATTTGCCGCAACTGGTCTTCGCTCAGGCGCGAGCCCACATGCGCCAGGTCAATGGCTTGCCCGCCCGCCATGCCCCAATAGCCCGAAGCCCGCGCCAACAAGCCCACGCAAGCGGCCTGCACCGCGAGCGGAACACTGGCGTCCTCGGGAGTCAGCAGCTCAAACGCCAAGGCTTGCAAAGCGTCCCCGGCGAGCAGGGCCTGGGCTTGGCCAAACTGCACATGCACCGTGGGCTTGCCCCGGCGCAGCACATCGTTGTCCATGCAGGGCATGTCGTCGTGCACCAAAGAATAAGCATGGATCAGCTCCAGCGCGCAGGCAGCGCGCAAGGCAGCGGGGGAATCGCCGGCCCCCACCGCCTCTGCCGTGGCCAGCAGCAGCAGCGGCCGCAGGCGCTTGCCACCGTCCAACACCGCGTAACGCATGGCCTGGCCCAGGCCGGCGGGCGCTTGCGCGTCCACCCACTGCGACAGCGCATGCTCGACACGCTGTAAACGGGGCTGCATCCAATCGGACAGGTCCCAGCGGGCGCTCATGCGTCGGCCCAGGGCTTGAGCTGACCGCCGTCCAGCACTTTGATCTGGTCTTCCACCGCCTGCAGCTTGTCGCGGCAAAAAGCCAGCAAGCTGGCCCCGCGCTGGTAGCCCGTCAGCAACTGGTCCAGCGGCATCTGCCCAGATTCAAGTTGCCCCACCAATTGCTCCAGCTCCTGCAAGGCCGCTTCGTAGCTGGGCGGCAGCGCTGGGGTGGGGGTCGCGGTGGAGAGGGCCTTGGGCATGGGAAGTTCCGTAAAAGGGAAGATTTTAGGGCTTGAGGAGGCCAGCAGGTACAATCGCGCCTTCCCGGCAGGACGATTCCCGCCATTTTTTTGCGCCTGTTTTTCCGAATTCGGCGCTTTGTCCCTGCCCCTTCATAGGGGGAGTCTCTAGGTCAGGTCATCCATGTCTGATTTAAGTCTTCAACTGCAGCAGGCCGCAAGCCAACTACCAGTTTCCACTTACTTCGATGAGGCGCTGTTCCAGCGCGAATTGAAAACGCTCTTTCAGCAAGGCCCGCGCTA